>NZ_JAQGFU010000200.1:0-7298 GCF_030078455.1 Klebsiella sp. Ech2A
GCCGCGATGCGCGGCAAAAAGTATTGGCCGGGTCGGCTATCTCTGCCGGGATTTTTGGCATCACCGAACCGGCTATCTATGGCCTGAACCTGCCGCTGCGCCGGCCGTTTATCTTCGGCTGTGTGGCCGGGGCGATCGGCGGGGCGATTGTCGGTTTCAGCGACAGCCACGTTTACTCCTTCGGCTTTGCCAATATTTTCACCCTTGCGCAGATGATCCCGCCCCAGGGCATTGATGCCACCCTGTGGGGCGGCGCGATCGGTATCGTCGCTGCGCTGGTTATCTCCTGCGCGCTGACCTTTGTCGCCGGGCTGCCGAAGAGCAGCGTGGAGCAGGCCGCCGTCGTCACCGCTCAGGCAGGCGAAAACGATATTCTGGCCCCGATGTCCGGCAGCGTTCTGGCGCTGGATCAGGTACCCGATGGCACCTTCGCCAGCGGCCTGCTGGGGCAGGGCGTGGCGATTATTCCCGCCACCGGCAGGGTCATCGCCCCGTTCTCTGGCGAAGTGGCCTCCCTATTCCAGACTAAACACGCGATTGGCCTGCTCAGCGACAGCGGCATTGAGCTGCTGATCCACGTCGGTATCGACACCGTTAAGCTCAACGGCGAGCCCTTTACCGCCCACGTGAAGGAAGGAGACAGGGTGCAGGCCGGTGACCTGCTGCTGGAGTTCGATCGCCAGGCGATTCTGGATGCCGGCTATGACCTGGCAACCCCGATTATTATCAGTAACAGCGACGGCTATCGCAGCGTTGATATTGTCTCTGGCAGCGCGGTTGACGCCGGCCAGCCGCTGCTGTCCGTCAGCCATTAATTACAGGAGAGAGAGATGAAGACATTCCCAAAAACATTTTTATGGGGCGGCGCGACCGCGGCAAACCAGGTGGAAGGGGCGTATCTTGAAGAGGGGAAGGGGCTGTCGACGTCAGACGTTCAGCCGCACGGCGTATTTGGCGACGTGGTTGAACGCGTGGCCGGCGACAGCGGCATCAAGGATATCGCCATCGACTTCTACCACCGCTATCCGGAAGATATCAGCCTGTTTGCGGAGATGGGCTTTAACTGCCTGCGGGTGTCGATTGCCTGGACGCGCATTTTCCCCAACGGCGACGATAGCGAAGCGAACGAAGCCGGACTGGCCTTCTATGACCGGCTGTTTGATGAGCTGGCGCAGCACAACATCACCCCGCTGGTGACGCTGTCGCATTACGAAATGCCGTGGGCGCTGGTGAAAAACTACGGCGGCTGGGGCGGGCGCGAGGTTATCGGCTTCTTTGAGCGCTATGCGCGCACGGTGTTTGCCCGCTATCAGCATAAGGTCAAGCTGTGGCTCACCTTTAACGAAATCAACATGTCCCTGCATGCGCCGATGACCGGCGTCGGCCTGCCGGAGGGCAGCAGCAAGGCGGCGGTCTACCAGGCGATTCATCATCAGCTGGTGGCCAGCGCGCTGGCGGTTAAGGCCTGCCACGAGATAGTCGAAGACGGGAAAATCGGCAATATGCTGCTCGGCGGCCTGATGTATCCGCTCAGCTGCCGCCCCGAAGATATCTTTGAGACCCTGCAGCAGAACCACAGCTGGCAGTTCTTCGGCGACGTGCAGTGCCGCGGCGCCTATCCGGGCTATATGCTGCGCTATTTCCGCGAGCAGGATATCAGCCTTGAGATAACCGACGCCGACCGCGCGGCGCTGAAGGAGACCGTCGATTTTATCTCCTTTAGCTACTATATGACCGGCTGCGTGACCGCCGACGAGGAGCTGAATAAAAAAGCGCGCGGCAACATTCTCAGCATGGTGCCCAACCCGCACCTCGCGAGCTCGGAGTGGGGCTGGCAAATCGACCCGCTGGGGCTGCGCACGCTGCTTAACGTCCTGTGGGATCGCTATCAAAAGCCGCTGTTTATCGTTGAAAACGGCCTCGGCGCGAAGGACAAGGTCGAAGCGGACGGCAGCATCAATGATGACTACCGCATCGCCTACCTGAACGATCATCTGCTGCAGGCGCGGGAGGCTATCGACGACGGCGTCGAGCTGATGGGATACACCAGCTGGGGGCCCATCGACCTGGTGAGCGCCTCGAAGGCCGAGCTCTCCAAGCGCTACGGTTTTATTTACGTCGATCGTGACGACGAGGGTAAAGGTACGCTGGCGCGCAGCAGGAAGAAGAGCTTTAGCTGGTATAAAGAGGTTATTGCCAGCAACGGCGCCAGCCTGAAAGAGTAGGCCGCTCCGGGCCGCCAGCCGGTTACGCCGGCTTACGCGCGCGCAGTAAAAAGATCATCGGCCGTTCTTTTTCTTCATTGAGGCCCGGCTGGGCGGCAATTTGCGCCGCCGTCGGGCCCCACTCGTCAAGATGTTCAATCACGAAGCCGGCGGCAACCAGCAGGTTTATCCAGCTGGCGAGCTTGCGGTGCTGTTTTTTTACCCCATCGGCAAACCAGTTGCTGATGCGCTCGCCCTCCTGCTGATAGTGGCTGACCGGCCAGCTTTTCTGCCCCGCGGCATCTTCCTGCCAGCCCTGACGCAGCGGCGCGGTGTAGACCGGATGCTCGGCGGAAAAGAGCAGCGTGCCGCCGGGGGTTAACGCCTGATACACGGTGGCGAACAGCGGGGCCACGTCCGGTAGATAGTGCAGGGCCAGCGAGCTGTAGACCAGCTCGCAGCCGTTGGCGGGCAGCGTCAGGGTTTGCAGATCGGCGCAGCGGTAGTCAATATCCTGACCCTCGCTCATTTCGCGCGCGCGTTCGAGCATGCGGCTGGAGATATCCAGCCCGCTCACCTGCGCCGCGCCCTGGTCGCGAGCCCAGCGGCAGAACCAGCCGTAGCCGCAGCCGAGATCAACCACCCGCAGGCCGGATAGCGGCGGCAGCATCTGCTGTATGGCGGGCCATTCCAGCGCGCCGTCAAGGCCCTTTACCGAACGGTCAAGGGTCGCGTAGCCGGCGAAAAAGCGCGGATCATCGTAAATATTTTGGCTCATGTTCACTCCGTGAATTCATTTATTTATTTTTAAATAGTTGATTTGGCTAGCCACACGCTTTACTTAACGGCGCGAAGGCAATTAATTTATTATAACCGACCCTATTAAGTCATCTGACCTATCTCATGAACCTGAATCTGAGCAAACGCGTTATCGCCGGGCTGCCCCTGGTCATTGCGCTGGCCGGCTGCGCGCCGTCACACGATACCGGCACTGCGCCGCAGCAGCAGACCCCTGCCTCCCATGTGGCAACGGAGCTGCCTGCCAGCGTGAAAAACGGCTGGCCGCACGACAGCTGGTGGCAAGAGTACCGCGATCCGCAGCTGAACAGCCTGATTCAGCGCGCCTTAGCCAACGCGCCGGATATGCAGATTGCCGATCAGCGGATAAAGCTGGCGGAAGCCCAGGCGCGGATGTCGCAGGCCAACCTTGGCCCGGAGATGGACTTTTCCGCCAACGTTGAGCGGCAGAAAATGTCCTCAGAGGGGCTGATGGGGCCTTTTGCGACCGATACCGATGGCAACACCGGGCCGTGGTATACCAACGGCACCTTCGGCCTGACGGCGGGCTGGGATCTGGATCTGTGGGGGAAAAATCGCGCGCTGGTGAAGGCCCGCATCGGCGAAGTGAAGGCGCAGATAGCCGAGCAGGCGCAAACCCGGGAGCTGCTGGCAAGCAGCGTGGCGCGCCTCTACTGGCAGTGGCAGACCGAGGCGGCGGTGAAAAACGTGCTGCAGCAGCTGAAGGATGAGCAGAACAATATCGTCAGCGTCGATCGCGCGCTGTACCAGCGCGGGATCACCAACTCGGTTGAGGGGGCGGAGAACGATATCAACGTCAGCAAAACCGATCAGCAGCTGGCCGATGTCACCGGCAGCATGAAGGAGATTGAGGCGCGTCTGATGGCCTTAACCAACAGCCAGAGCCGGGCGCTGAACCTCCGTCCGGCGCCTCTGCCCGCCGTCAGCACGCAGATGCCGACCGAGCTGGGCTACGAGCTGCTGGCGCGCCGCCCGGATCTGCAGGAGGCGCACTGGTATATCGAAGCCTCTTTAAGTGAGGTGGATGCGGCGAAAGCGGCGTTCTATCCGGATATTAACCTGATGGGCTTCCTGCAGCAGGATGCCCTGCATTTAAGCGATCTGTTCCGCCACTCGGCGCAGCAGATGGGGCTCTCAGCGGGCCTGACGCTGCCTGTCTTTGATAGCGGCCGCCTGAACGCTAACCTGGATATCGTCAGCGCGCAGAACAATCTGTCGGTGGCAAAGTATAACAAAGCGGTCGTTGACGCGGTGAATCAGGTGGCGAAGGCGGCGAGCCAGGTAGAGACCCTGATGGAGAAAAATCAGCAGCAGCAGCAGGTCGAAAAAGACGCCGGGCGGATGGTGGATCTGGCGCAGGCGCGGAGGAACGCCGGGATCCTGCCGGGTTCGAAAGTGAGTATGGCGAAGCTTCCGGCGCTCGAAGAGCGGATTTCCGCGCTGCGCCTGCACGGTCAGTGGCTGGATGCCAACATTCAGCTGACCTCCGCGCTGGGCGGCGGCTACCGCCAGGCCGCGAAGTAATCCCGTTTTCCCCGGCGACGACGACGTCGGCCGGGGTGCCCGTCTACTCTTTTCTTTGCGCCTCGCGGCGCTTCAGCCACCAGTGCGCGGCGACCACCAGCACAACCGCAAGGATCAGCCAGACTGCGTGCTTGAGATGGCCATCAAGATGGTGCAGCCACGGGCCAATGGCTTCTCCCCCCAGGTAGCCGAGGGTGGTGAACAGCAGCGCCCAGACGATCGCCCCGAGGATATTGAGCGGCAGAAAGACCTTCGGCGGCAGGCGGCTGGCGCCGATCAGCAGCGGGCCGATGATGCGAAAGCCGTACATAAAGCGCGTCCCGATGACGAACAGGTAGGGGCGGCGCTGGATCATGCGCTGCGCCTTGCGGATCCGCGCCTGCTGGCGGGAAAAGCGTCGCAGCAGCCGGCCGCCAAAATGCCTGCCGAGCAGGTACAGCAGCTGATCGCCAATCATCCCGCCCAGCGCCACGGAAATGACCACCAGCGGAAACTTCAATAAGCCCTGATGCGCCGCCACTCCGCCAAGGAGGGTGATAGTTTCGCCTTCCGCTATGCTGCCGATGACCAGCGCAGCGTAGCCATAATGGGAAATCAGGTTATTGATATCCATAAAAAAAATCCTCCCTCCTCGCGGCATCTTTCCGGCAGAGCCGGCGCGCGGCCTGTGCCGGGCCCGGCCGCCACTCTTAACCGTCCTGAATGACGCGACGTTTTTACCCTAAAGCCTAAGCATACACCCTGGCGCTTAAAATGAGGTTAAGTGCCTTTTTATCGCTGTACGCAAAATAATCTCTCAGGGTGAATTATACTTGTATCACTGCTGTACGAAGCCGTGACAAGGGGGACGCTATGAACCATGTCTGGGGACTCTTCTCTCATCCGAATCAAGAGATGAGCGTTATCAAGAGCGAAAACGAAACGATTTCGCATCACTACACGCACCACGTGCTGATCATGGCGGCGGTTCCGGTTATCTGCGCGTTTATTGGCACCACGCAGCTGGGCTGGAACTTCGGCGATGGCACCGTGATAAAACCGTCGCTGTTTACCGGGCTGGCGCTCGCGGTGCTGTTTTATGCCGTGATGCTCGCCGGGGTGGCGGTGATGGGGCGGGTCATCTGGTGGATGGCGAGAAGCTATCCGCAGCGGCCCTCGCTAAAACGCTGCATGGTGTTTGCAGGCTACGTCGCGACGCCGCTGTTTTTAAGCGGGATCGTGGCGCTCTATCCGCTGGTTTGGCTGTGCGCGTTTGTCGGCACGGTGGCGCTGTTTTACACCGGCTACCTGCTCTATCTCGGGATCCCAACCTTCCTGAGTATCAATCGTGAAGAGGGGCTAAGCTTTGCCAGCTCCACCCTCGCAATTGGGGTGCTGGTGCTGGAAGTGCTGCTGGCGATAACCGTTATCCTGTGGGGCTACGGCTACCGGCTGTTCTAACAACATACATTGCCAGCATAAATGGATTTTTATGCTGGCAATGCAGCATTTGCTCACTATTCTTATTAGCCAGGCGCGGCCGTGGCGCGGTATGATGGCTTTTGCCAGCGTCGTTTTTGCTTCAGCGCCGCAGCGTACGTGTATAACGTGCAAAAATACTTTTCAGAATGCTCACCATGCCGAAATTTCGAGTTTCTTTGCTCAGCCTGACTTTGCTACTGGCTGTTCCTTTTGCGCCCCAGGCGATAGCAAAAACCCCCGCGACCGTTCACGCCATGCAGCCGGATATCGCTTCCGGTAGCGCGATGATTGTCGATCTTGCGAGTAAAAAAATTGTCTACCAGAGCCAGCCGGATCTGGTTCGCCCGATGGCCTCCATCACCAAAGTGATGACCGCCATGGTGGTCCTTGATGCCCATCTGCCGCTGGATGAGATGCTGAGCGTGGACATCAGCCATACCCCGGAAATGAAGGGGATCTATTCACGCGTGCGCCTGAACAGCCAAATCAGCCGCCGCAACATGCTGCTGCTGGCGCTGATGTCTTCAGAAAACCGCGCCGCCGCGAGCCTCGCCCACCATTATCCCGGCGGCTATGACGCCTTTATTCGCGCGATGAACGCCAAGGCGCAGGCGCTGGGCATGACCCATACGCGCTACGTTGAACCGACCGGCCTGTCGATTCACAACGTCTCGACCGCGCGCGATCTGACCAAACTGCTGATTGCCACCGAGCAGTATCCGCTGATCGGCCAGCTGAGCACCACCAAAGAGGATATGGCCACGTTCGCCCAGCCGGCCTACACGCTGCCGTTCCGCAACACCAACCACCTGGTGTATCGCGATAACTGGAATATTCAGCTGACCAAAACCGGCTTTACCAACGCCGCGGGCCACTGCCTGATCATGCGCACGGTGATTAATCAGCGCCCGGTGGCGCTGGTGGTGATGGATGCGTTTGGCAAATATACGCACTTTGCCGACGCCAGCCGCCTGCGGACGTGGATTGAGACCGGGAAGGTGATGCCGGTTCCGGCTTCGGCTCTGAGCTATAAAAAGCAGCGTGAAGCGCAGATGGCTGATGCGATGCTGAAAGGCGGCGCGCAGACCGCGCAGAACGATTAATCGGACGCCAGGCTTTGCCCAAAGCGCCGGCTCGGGGATTGCCCGTCCCGGCGCGTTTGGCTCTCCCCGCAGGCGACGCCGCTGCGGGTCCTCGCCCAAATCTACTCCGGTATCGTCAGGTCGCCGTCGCCAAGCCGGCGCTGCATAATCAGCGTATCCCGCCAGTCACCCATCTTGTAGCCCACGC
>NZ_JAQGFU010000201.1:0-7272 GCF_030078455.1 Klebsiella sp. Ech2A
GGCAGCGGGTATGGAAGCGGCAGCCCGCCGGGGGGGAAATCGGGCTGGGCGGATCGCCGCTGAGCGGCGAGGTCAGGGTGCGGTTTTGCGGGTCCATCGACGGCATCGAACTCAGCAGCGCCCGGGTATAGGGATGGGCCGAAGCGGTGAACAGCTGCTCCGCCGGCCCGATTTCCACCACCTCGCCGAGATACATCACCAGGATCCGGTCCGACAGCCAGCGCACCACGTGCAGGTCGTGGCTGATAAATACGTAGGTCAGCTCCAGCGTGCGCTTCAGCTCCTGCAGCAGCTGCAGCACCTGCGCCTCCACCGATTTATCCAGCGCCGACACCGCTTCGTCGAGGATCACCAGCCGCGGCTTCATCGCCAGCGCGCGGGCGATATTCACCCGCTGGCGCTGGCCGCCGGAGAGCTCGTGCGGATAGCGGTGGGCGAAGCGCCCCGGCTCAAGGCCCACGTGGGCCAGCAGATAGCGCGCGTACTCGCTGGCCTCCTTCGCGCTGACGCCGTGCACGCGCTGGCCGAAGGCGATGCTCTCCTCCATGGTCATCCGCGGGTTGAGCGAGGCGTAGCTATCCTGAAACACCATCTGCACCTGGCGACGGTACTCCTTCATCGGCAGGCGGGACGATCCCACCTCCAGCCCGTCGAAAACCAGCTCGCCGCGATCCTGGTTCAGGAGCTGCATCAGCAGCCGCGCGGTGGTTGATTTCCCGCAGCCCGACTCCCCGACGACGCCCAGCGTTTCGCCTTTGACCACCGTAAAGCTGACGTCATCCACCGCCTGCACCACTTCATGTCCCTTTCCGCCGCCGGCGCGAAAGTACTTCAACAGATTGTTGACCTGCAGCAGCGGCTGGGCCGGGCCGCCGAGGTCAATATTGACAAAAGGCTGCATCGTTTACTCCTTGATCGCCATCGCCGCGCGCAGGCGGTCGGCGAGGATATTGAACGAAATGGAGGTGATAAAAATCATCAATCCCGGCAGGGCCGCCACCCACGGCTGGGTGTAAATCGCCGTGCGCAGCGTGTTGAGCATCAATCCCCACTCCGGCTCGGGCGGACGCACGCCGAGGCCGAGGAACGAGAGCCCGGAGGCGAGGATCATGCAGACCGAGATTAAGCCGGTTGAGAAGACGAAGATCGGCCCCAGCACGTTGCCCAATACCTGAACGCGGATAATGGTCAGCGCGCTGGCCCCGGTTGCCCGGGCGGCGTCGATATAGTCCATGTGCCGCACCTGGGCGGTGACGCTTTCGGCAATACGCGCCACCTGCGGGACGAACACCAGCGTTAATGACAGCAGCGCGTTGCCGATGCCCGCCCCCAGCGCGCCGGAGAGCGCAATCGCCAGCAGGACCGAGGGAAAGGCGTAGAACACGTCAACGGTGCGCATGATGAAGGTGTTGGTTTTGCCGCCCGCGTAGCCGGCAACGATGCCGATGGCGCCGCCGATGAAAAAGGCGAAGACCACCGGGACAATCCCCATAAACAGCGATAGCCGGGTGCCGAGGATCAGCCGCGACAGCATATCCCGGCCCAGCTCGTCGGAGCCGAGCGGGAAGCCGTCGGTACCAATCGGCTTGAGGCGCAGAAACATCGACGTCTGGTAAGGGTCTTTCGCGATCAGCCACGGGCCAAACAGCGCCAGAATGAGCAGCAGCAGGATGATTGACCCGACCGCCACGCCGCCGGGATCGCGCAGCAGGCGGCGGAATACGCCGCGCCAGTAGCCCTGGCGGGCGGGGATGGCCACAGACGCGGGTCGCGCTTTTGTCGTCAAGGTATCCACCATGGTTAGCTCCTCTTAATGCGCGGGTCGAGGGCGGTTTGCAGAATATCCACCAGCAGATTGAGCAGCACGAAGAACAGCGCCAGCACCCAGATGGTGCCCTGCAGCAGCGGCAGATCGCGCTGGAAGATAGCGGTATTGAGCAACAGGCCGGTGCCCGGCCACGAGAACACCGTTTCCACCAGAATCGAGCCGCCCATCAGATACCCCACCTGCAGCCCCATCACCGCCAGCGCGGTAGGAGCGGCATTTTTCACCACGTGGAGGAAAATGCGCGATTCGCCAAGCCCGCGGGCGCGCAGCCCGACGATAAACTCCTGGCTGAGAATATCGGCGACCTGCGAGCGCACGGTGCGGGCGATGATCCCGGTCGGGATCACCGACAGGGTTATCGCCGGCAGCAGCATAAACTGCAGATGATCCCAATCCCACTGCCAGCCGATTTCGCCGATCGGCCCGCCGCCGGTGGCGGGCAGGACCGCCAGCTTGACGCTAAAGGCGATCACCAGCAGCATTCCCAGCCAGTAGTGCGGCACGCTGACGCCAAACACCGACAGCACCGACGCCAGGCGATCGATGATGCTGTTGCGAAAATAGCCGGCGACAAAGCCGAACAGGCTGCCGAGCACGAAGCCGATAATCGTCGCCAGCAGCGCCAGGCGCAGGGAGTAGCTGACGGCGGTCATCACTTCGCCGATCACCGGGCGTCCGGTGGCGACCGACATCCCTAAGTCGCCGTGCAGCGCTCGCCACAGCCAGTGAACGAACTGCAGCGGCAGCGGTTTATCAAAACCGTAGGCCTGCATCAGCGTCTGGCGCAGCGCCTCCGAGGCGTCTGGCGGCATCACCGATACCAGCGGATCCCCCGGCGCGATCTGCACCAGCATGAAACAGATTACCGCCACGCCGAGCATGGTCGGCACGGCCAGCAGAACGCGGTACAGCAGCGTATTGATCATCTTTGGCTCCCGTCACGATTACTCTTTCTTACTCACCAGGCTGAGATCGATAAACCAGCTCTGCGGCTGCACCACGCCGCTCACCGCCGGCGAAATGGCCCGCGGCCCCACGTCGTGCGCGACGAACAGGAACGGCACCTGGTCCACCAGCGCGGCGTGCAGCTCGCCGGCCGCTTTGTTCATCGCTTCGGGGGTAAAGGCGTGCTTCACCGCGGTCGCCAGCTTTTCGGTTTCCGGGGTGGAGAAGTAGCCCCAGTTGGTCGCCACCGGCGGGAAGGCTTTGGCGGTCGAGAAGCGGATCATGCCGAAGTAAGGGTCGTTAACCGCCGCGCTGACGTTGATGGCATCAATGCCTTTTGCCGAAGGGTCTTTTGCCCCGAGGCGCCAGTTGGTGAACAGGGTGTTCCATTCGGTCACCTTGATGTCGACGTTAAAGAAGCAGCTTTTCAGGCTCTGCTGAATGTACTCGTTCATCGGCAGCGGCTGCATCTGTCCGGAGCCGGAGGCCGAGGTGGCGACGGTAACGTGCAGCGGTTTACCGGCGCTGTACCCGGCTTCGGTCATCAGCTTACGGGCGGTTTCCGGGTCATATTTGATCTGGAAGGTGGGCTTACCGTGCCACGGGCTATCGGCCTCGTAGACGCCGGTCGCTTCGGTCATATAGCCGCCGAGGTAGCTCTTCAGCTCCGCGCGGTTAAGGCACAGGTTGGCCGCCTTGCGCACGCGAATATCCTGCCACGGCGAGCCCTCTTCGAATGAGAACTGCCACGGCCACAGGTGCGGCTGGGTGTTGGCGTAGATTTTAAAGCCCTGGGCTTTGATTTGATCCACCGCGTCCGGGGCCGGGGCCTCAATCCAGTCCACCTGCTTCGACAGCAGCGCCGCGGTGCGGGCGTTGGCTTCCGGGAGCGGGATCAGCACCACCTTATCGACCCGCGGAATGCGATCTTTATTCCAGTAGTCCGGGTTTTTATCTAGGATCAGCTGCTGGCGGGGAACCAGTTTTTCCATTTTGAACGGGCCGCTGCCCACCGCGTGGGCGGCGAACTCCGTCCACGCCAGCTTGCTGCGCGCGGCGGTATCGCCGGCGCTGGCCGGCACCGCGGCATACAGCTTCTGCCATGCCGTCGGCGAGACGATAAACAGGTTGGTAATATTGTACGGCAGCAGGGCATCGGCTTCGGAAGTGGTGAGCGCCACGGTGCGATCGTCAATTTTTTCGGCCCCGGTCAGCGTCGGCATGCGGGACAGCGTATTGCCGATTTGTCCTGGCGCATACTGCGGGGCCGTTTTGTTCAGGACCTTATCGACGTTCCAGACGATGGCGTCGGCGTTAACCTCGGTGCCGTCATGAAACTTCACCCCTGGGCGCAGGGTAAAGATCCAGCGGGTCTGATTTTGCGGATCGACGTGCCACTCCGTCGCCAGGCCCGGCACCAGCCCGCTCGGTTTCTCCCCCTGCGAGAGGTCCCACTCCACCAGCGCGTCATACAGCGGGATGCCGGTAAAGCGGTTGCCTTCATAGCCCTGGTCAGGCTGGCCGAGGGTTAACGGGATATCGGCGGCGGTCATCGCGATCCGCAGCGTTGAGGCGCTCGCCTGCAGGGAGGTCAGCAGCGCCAGCGCGCCGGCCGCGGCGACGAGGGGGCGTTTACGCAAAGGTAAGGTATTTTTGAGCATCACATTGTCCCTGTTAAATAAAAAGTCGTTATTTAACAGGCAAGATGCATACCACTTCTGAAAGCAAGGAAAATAAGTGTGAAAGCGCTTATAAAATAAGAATAAATTATACTATCTACATGATATGTATTAATAAAATAATCACAGCTTATTCTTGCGCACCGCCGTTGTGAAATATGTTGCAGAACTGCACCAGCCTATTTTGTCGCGGCAGGTAATAATAACGCAGCGTAACTTAATATAAAATAAATTCATAATTCTGCTTTATTTATAAGGGCCCGCGCCGATCGCCTGATGGGGGCCAACGCTGAGCCGGAGAAATTTTACCTATACTTCCTGCATATCCGTACGCAAGGAATCGCCATGTCATTACCTGATTTTCACGTTTCGGCGCCTTTTACGCTTGGTATTGAGCTGGAGCTGCAGGTGGTCAACCCGCCGGGATACGATCTGAGCCAGGACTCCTCGGCGCTGATCGCCGCCGTGGAGGACGCCATTCCTGCCGGGGAGGTGAAGCACGACATCACCGAGAGCATGCTGGAGGTGGCGACCGGGATTTGCCGCGACATCCACCAGGCGATGGCGCAGCTGACGACTATTCAGCAGGAGATCCTGCGCGCCGGCGCGCAGCAGCATCTGCAAATCTGCGGCGGCGGCACCCACCCGTTTCAGGCCTGGCAGCGCCAGCAGATCAGCAGCAACCCGCGCTATCTGAAAACCGTCGAGCACTTTGGCTACCTCGCCCAGCAGTCAACGGTGTTCGGCCAGCACGTCCACGTCGGCTGCCAAAACGGCGACGATGCGATTTACCTTGTCCACGGGCTGTCGCGCTACGTGCCGCATTTCATTGCCCTTAACGCGGCGTCGCCCTGGCTCGACGGGGCCGACAGCGGATTCGCCACCGCCCGCCTGAACCTCTTTTCCGCCTACCCCGACAACGGTCCGATGCCGTGGGTTACCGACTGGCAGGCGTTTAACGGGCTGTTCCGGCGCCTCAGCTATACCAGCATGATCGACAGCATGAAGGATCTGCACTGGGACATTCGCCCCAGCCCGCGCTTCGGCACCGTCGAGGTACGGGTGATGGATACCCCGCTGACCGTGGCGCAGGCGGTGAATATTGCCGGCTATATTCAGATAATTGCCTGCTGGCTGCTGGCGGAAAGGCCGTTTAAGCCGCAGCCCGAGGACTATCTGCTCTATCCCTTCAACCGCTACCAGGCCTGCCGCTACGGCCTCGAGGGGATCGTCACCGACGTCCACTCCGGCGAGCAGCGCAGCGTCCGGGAAGAGATTCTACGCCTGGCAGAGCGCCTGGCGCCCTTCGCCCACAGGCTCAACGCCACCAGCGCCCTTGACGCCATCGTCCGTCAGGCGCAGCGGGATCGCAGCGAGGCCCGGCGGATGCGCGAATTTGTCGCTAACGGCGGCTCGCTGATCGGCCTGGTGCAAAAGCACTGCGAGATCTGGGCGGCGTAGCGGCGGCAAAAAGGTATACTGCCCGCCTTTGCCGCCTCAAGGAATGCCCATGCCCCCGCGCCTCTCGCCGCGACTCGTCGCGCTTATGCTGTTGCCGTTTTCGGCCTTTGCCGCCGGAAAATGCGCCCTCACCGACCCGTCGCTGACGCTGCAAAGCTACGCCGTCAATCCGCAGCAGGAGCGGATCGCCATGTACTGGAAAAACGACGCCGGCAGCGCCTGGGGCTCCCTGCGATCGCTGCTGGCGGATATCAACCGCGACGGCCGGGTGCGGATGGCGATGAACGGCGGGATTTACGATAAGGCCTATGCGCCGCTGGGGCTCTATATCGAAAAGGGCAAACAGAGGGTTGCGCTCAACCGCGCCTCCGGCGGCGGCAACTTTTTCATTTGTCCCGGCGGGGTCTTTTTTGTTAAAGGCCAGCAGGCGGGGATCGTCAGCATCGATAAATACCGGCCCTCGCCGGCCATCGATTACGCCGTGCAGTCCGGCCCGATGCTGATTGAAAACGGCAGGATAAACTGGCGGCTGAAGCCGTCCGCCGGATCGCGCAAGCTGCGCAACGGCGTCGGCCTCACCCGCCAGGGTCAGGTGATATTCATGCTCAGCGAGCGCGAAACCAACTTCTACGATTTCGCCTGCTACGCGCAGTCAAAGCTCAACGTCCGGCAGATGCTCTACCTCGACGGCACCATTTCGAAAATGTACCGGCAGGGCGGCGGCGTGCCCTGGCAGTACCATCCGTTCGTCAGCATGATTACGGTGGAGGCCCGCTAGCGCCGGGCCGACATCCGGCGGTGCCCACACTCGCGCAGGCGCTGAAAGAGCACAAACAGCGTGGGGATAAACAGAATGCCGATGACCGTCGCCACCAGCATGCCGCTGAACACGGTGGTGCCGATAATCCGCCGACTCTGCGCCCCGGCGCCGGTGGCGAACATCATCGGCACGATCCCGATAATAAACGAGACCGCGGTCATCAGCACCGCGCGGAAGCGGCGGGTGGCCCCTTCCCGGGCGGCATCGGGTATCGACATCCCCTCTTCGCGCTTCGCGCGGGCAAACTCGACGATCAGGATCGCGTTCTTCGCCGCCAGCGCGATAAGCAGCACCAGGCCAATCTGCACGTACACGTCGTTGGCGTAGCCGGCTGCCCACAGCCACAGCAGCGCCCCGCCGATGGCGAACAGCACCGACAGCATCACGCTCGCCGGCAGCGTCCAGCTTTCATACTGCGCGACGAGGAACAGCCACGCCATCGCCACCGCTGCCAGCACGATCCAGATAGCCTGGTTGCCGGTCTGCTGCTCCTGCCACGAGATCCCGCTCCAGGCGTAATCGTAGCCCTGCGGCAGATG
>NZ_JAQGFU010000202.1:0-7259 GCF_030078455.1 Klebsiella sp. Ech2A
AACCCGCCGCGGCGCCTTTTTGCCCTGGCTGACGCTGACGGGGACAATTTCATCGTCAAAGCGGCCCGCTTTGATGGCCGCCGCCGCCTTTTGCTGCGAGCAGGCGGCGAAGGCGTCCTGGCGCTGGCGGGTAATGGCGAATTCGTCGGCGAGGTTTTCGGCGGTGATGCCCATGTGGTAGTCGTTGAAGGCGTCCCACAGGCCGTCCTGGATCATGCTGTCGAGCAGGGTGGTGTGGCCGAAGCGCAGCCCGGCGCGGGCGCCATCCACCAGATACGCCGCGTTGCTCATGCTCTCCTGGCCGCCGGCGATGACGATTTCCGCGTCGCCGCAGCGGATGGCCTGGGCCGCCTGCTGAACGGCCTTCAGCCCGGAGCCGCAGACCAGGTTCACCGTCACCGCCGGGGTATCAACCGACAGCCCGGCCCGCAGCGCCGTCTGGCGCGCCGGGTTTTGTCCGCAGCCGGCGGTAAGCACCTGGCCGAAAATAAGCTCATCGACCGCATCCGCCGGGAGCCGGCTACGGGCCAGCAGGCCGCGCACGACCTCAACGCCGAGATCCACCGCGGAAAGCGTGGCGAAGGCGCCGCGAAAGCTGCCGACCGGCGTTCTGGCGGCGCTGACAATCACAACCTCTTGCATAGGATCTCCTCAGTTGAAGCGCATTTCGCGCACGTCGTCAGGGACGATCAGGCGGCCGGCGGTTTTGCTGACAATCTCCGCGACGCTGACGCCCGGGGCGCATTCGCGCAGCACAAATGCCCCGTCGATAATCTCCAGCAGGGCGAGGTCGGTCAGCACCCGCTGAATGCAGCCGACGCCGGTGAGCGGCAGGGTGCACTGCGTCAGCAGCTTGGATTCGCCATCCTTTGAGGCGTGGGTCATCACCACGATGATGTTCTGCGCCCCGGCCACCAGGTCCATCGCTCCGCCCATGCCCTTGACCATTTTTCCGGGGATCATCCACGAGGCAATATTGCCCTGCACGTCCACTTCAAAGGCGCCGAGCACGGTCAGGTCGACGTGGCCGCCGCGGATCATGGCGAAGGACTGCGCGGAGTCAAAAATTGCCGCGCCGACGCGGGCGGTAACGGTCTGTTTGCCGGCGTTAATCATGTCGGCGTCGAGCTGCTCTTCCAGCGGAAAGCCGCCCATGCCGAGCAGGCCATTTTCAGATTGCAGCATCACGTCGATGCCGTCGGGGATGTAGTTGGCGACCAGCGTCGGGATGCCGATACCGAGGTTGACGTAGTCGCCGTCGCGCAGCTCCCGGGCGACGCGCATCGCCATTTGTTCACGAGTCAGCATAGTCAGAGGTTCCCCGCGCGCAGCGTGTGCTGCTCAATACGTTTCTCAAAGTTACCGACGATCAGCCTGTCAACGTAGATGCCGGGAGTATGAATGGTGGATGGCGGCAGCTCGCCTGGGGGGACAATCTCTTCCACTTCCACCACCGTAATGCGCCCGGCGGCGGCCATCAGCGGATTAAAGTTTTGCGCGGTGTGGCGATAGATAACGTTGCCGTACCAGTCGGCCTTCCAGCCCTTAATCAGGGCGAAATCGCCGCTAATGGCCTCTTCGAGGATGTAGTGCTTGCCGGCAAACTGGCGCACCTCTTTGCCTTCGGCCACCGGCGTACCGTAGCCGGTGGCGGTATAAAACCCCGGAATACCGGCTCCGCCGGCGCGAATTTTCTCCGCCAGCGTGCCCTGGGGGGTGAGCTCGACGTCGAGCTCGCCGCTCAGCGCCTGCTGGGCAAAGAGCGCGTTTTCGCCCACGTAGGAGGCCACCACCTTGCGCACCTGGCGGCTCTCCAGCAGCATGCCGAGGCCAAAGCCGTCGACGCCGCAGTTATTTGACACTACCGTCAGGCCCCGCACCCCGCGGCGCTGCACTTCGGCGATGAGGTTTTCCGGGATCCCGCAGAGGCCAAAGCCGCCCGCCAGTACCGTCATTCCGTCGGTTAATCCTTCCAGCGCCGCTTCGTAGCTGGCGACGCGCTTATCCAGTCCTGCCATGTTTCACCTCTGCTGGCTTGCGATAGGGTTATCATTGGCGGCGAAGACTGATTTGTTAATTTTGAATTTGTGACCCACTCATTTGGTTTTTTTATTAATTTATTGTTAACTAAATTTTTTCAATTAGTTAACAGGATAAAAAATGAGAATGAGTGTCAAACAGTTACGCGCGTTTTTAGCGGTAGCTCACACTCTGAATTTCGCCCACGCCAGCGAGAGGCTGAATCTATCCCAGCCGGCGCTCAGTTTGACGATCAAGGGGCTGGAAGAGATTTTAGGCGGCCCTCTGCTGCAGCGCAGCACCCGTAAAGTGACGCTGACGCAGGAGGGCGAGATTTTTCTACCGATGGCCCGCCAGCTGCTGGCGGACTGGGATAACGCCGAGGAGGCGATGCGCCAGAGCTTTACCCTGCAGCGGGGAAAAATCTCCATCGCCGCGATGCCCTCCTTTGCCGCGAACGTGCTGCCCGAGGTGCTGAAAGCCTTCCGCGACCGCTATGCGGCGATTAACGTTACGGTTCACGACGTCATCAACGAACAGGTGATTGAAATGGTTCGCGAAGGGCGGGTGGAGATGGGCATCGCCTTTGAGCCCGCGCCGACCAACAACCTGCTTTTTACGCCTCTCGCCGTAGACCGCTTCGTGGCGATTGTGCCGAAAGCGTCCCCCTTAGCCGGTAAAAGCCACCTTTCGTGGCGTGAGCTGCTGACGCTGGATTTTATTACCCTGCAGCGGCCGTCGGCGGTGCGTCTGATGCTCGAGGAGGAGCTGGCGCGCAGCGGGCGTAAGCTCGACGTGGCGCTGGAGAGCCACCAGCTGGTCACGGTGGGGCGGATGGTCGCCAGCGGCCTCGGCGGCAGCGCGGTGCCGGCGCTGTGCCGCTCGCAGATGGCGGCGCTGGGGGCGGTGTGTCTGCCGCTGGATAACCCGCCGATTGAAAAATGCATCGGAGTGATCCACGCCGGACATATGCAGCTCTCAAAAGCGGCGCAGGCGCTGCTGGACACGCTGAAGGGTTTTCTGCCCGCCTGGCCGCAGGGACAGGATTTGCCGTAATGCTGCAGCAGGCCCGCAGCGCCGGCCTGGGGAATGAATCTCCTCAGACAAGGGGACAATTTCAGCGAGGGAGGGACATAAAAAAACCGGCCTCGTCGGCCGGTTCAGAAATCAGATTTTGCAGGCGCCGCCGCAATCATCATCGGCAACGATCGCCTCGGCTTTCTTATCCGCGTCCTCAAGGCGTTCAGCGTTACGCTCCTGCGCCTCTTCCAGACCGCTAAAAACCAGGTTGTCGAGATCAATTTCCATGAGTTACCCACTTTAGTTCAGTTTTGACCGTGGCCAGATTATAGGGCAAAACGGGCGAGGGGGCACCCCGTGCCGTCGTTGACAGCACGTAGCGGTAACCCACTCCCGTTTCCCCCAGCAGGCGATGAATAATAAAGCCGACTGCTAATAATGAGAGTTGACAGGCGGGCTTAATTTAATTTCAGTTTTTAAAGAATGATTATCTGGCTATTTATTAAATGAAAGGACAACGAACGGGTAACTAAGCGTTGACTTGAATGATTTATGATATTATTTCCGCGATTATGGTTGATTCTATGGATCTTGATCGATGGCTATAACAGCAGCAGTCGCCATCAAAGAATGGCGAAAAAATAATAAACTCATTTGTAATGTTAAACTCAAATATAAGAGGGTGTTACGTCGATGCAGAGAAATACCTCTGGCAGGGGGCAAATATAGGGAATACCGGGTGCTGTGTGATAAATACGTTTGCGCCAGATTAACCGGCGCCACGGAGGGGCTGGTCAGCTTTCAGGATAAACCCTTCAAAGCCTATTTAAATAAGAAGTTGTCAAAGAGAACCAAACTCGATATCGCCTACGGCTCGTTGATTTTTATGGAAAAAACATTTTCCGCAGCGATCATGCCGCAGCTGTATAACGTGACGGAGTTTGGGCTGACGGTAGCGACCGTTCCGCTGAAAAATGGTACCAGCATTGACGTTAAGCTGCTGGCATCGCCTTTTCAGGAAGAAGGGGAGCTGATGCTGTTAATGCTTCTCGATAATAGACGCATCTACAGTCTCTGTTTTTCCTGTACCGCCGACGGCCGCGCTTATATTGGCGGCATTCAGGGAGGGAAAGACGTGACCGGTGATGAAATTAAAGTCTTGACTAAGGAGCTTCACGGTATCCGACCTAAAAATTTAATTATCACGCTGCTGTATGGTTTTTTACAGCACTGTAATATTAAAGAGATCTATGCGGTTGACAGCAGTTTCCACGTTAAAAGCGACAAAGTAATGACTAATTACGCTGCGCTATGGCTGGAAGTGGGCGGTGAGCAGTATCGTCGCGGTTGGTATAAGCTGCCGTCGCAGGAAATAAAGAAAAGCCTTGAAGAGGTCAAAAGCAAGCATCGCAGCCAGTTTATCAAACGTGAAAGTTTGAAGGAGCTGGCGCAGCACGAGCTTGCGGCTTCAATGCAGCAGCTTGGCGGGCGTCTTAGCGCCGGTTAATCTGCCGCGGCGGGGTTGTCGGTCAACAGGGGGCTGTTGGCCGGCTATCTCCCACCCTCTCCGGCTATTTCCAGCTATTTACAAGCGTCTCCCGCTATCTCCCGTCATCGCCGGCTAATGCCCACTCTCTCCCGTACCGGCAAGATCTAACCCGCAATCTTGCGCAGGCTCCGTATCGCTCCCTCCTGTTTTGGATCGCTTCCTGCTGCTCCGTACCACACCTCACCGTCTCGACCATCGCGCCATCTTACCGCCTCGCGTCGTGGCGCTTAAAACCGCTTCGTCTATCAACTTGTTTTTATAAATTAAAAAATTTTAAACATAAAATGCTGGATAGTTTTACATAAAATTTACAAACTCATATACTTTCTTACGTTCTTCGCTCCGCTTAGGAGCGTCCAACCAGTATGTTATGTGGTCTGTGCCTTAATTATGTCAATAAAGCACTGTTTAAAATAAATACATTGGTTATAACGACTAACGTCGTATGGGATGAAATATGGACGAACAACGAGGTAGCGGCGGAGGGATGTTCTGCACCGCCTGGCGCCTGCTATTTGTGTTATTGAGTTTTTGCATTGGGCTGTTCTTAACTATCTGGGGCGGCAAGCTCCTCTCTCTTGGCGGCAGCGCCTGGTATCTGTTGGCGGGCCTGGCCTACATGGTTATCGCCGTCGGCTACCTTATCCGCAGTAAATACGCTCTCCCTTTTGCAATTATTACCTTCTTTTTGACCCTGGTCTGGGCGCTATACGAAGTCCAGCTTAGCTACTGGGGCCTGATCCCGCGGCTGGTGGTTCCCGCTCTGCTGCTGATGCTGGGCCTGTGGCTGGCCGCGACCCTGCCGCTCAAACGCGCGCAGATCCGCTACGCGAACCGCAGCGCCGCGGTGATTTTTATCGCCCTGCTGGCGACGCTGGTATCGGCATTCTATCCGCACGGCGGCATCCATAACGGGGTCGTCAAAGCGGCGACCGACGGCAGGCCGACCGAGGCCGCGAAAAGCGATAACTGGGAGTTCTTCGGCCGTGACGCTTCCGGCACCCGCTTCGCGCCTTATGACCAAATCACCCCGCAAAACGTCAAAAATCTGAAGGTGGCCTGGACCTATCACACCGGCCGCCGCCTTACCGGCGCCGGGATTGGGGTTGATGAGAATACCCCGCTGCAGATTGGCGATACCCTCTATTCCTGCACGCCGCTGAACGTGGTGACCGCCCTCGATGCCGACACCGGTAAAGCGCGCTGGCGCTTTGACCCGCACGCGCAGACCGCAGAGCACGTTACCTGCCGCGGGGTGGGCTATTACGATGCGCAGAGTGACGCCTCGCTCAGCGCCGAAGAGAAGGCCAGCCCGTCGCTGCAGCAGTGCCCGCAGCGGATCCTGGTCTCCACCGTTGACGCCCGTCTGCTGGCGCTGAATGCGAAAACCGGCGAACTGTGCGAGGACTTCGGTACGCACGGCAGCGTCGATCTCAAGCAGGGGATGGATAACACCGAAAACAGCAAGCGCTATCACCCCACCTCAACGCCGGTGATTATGGGGCACATCGCGGTGCTCGGCGGCTGGGTTCGCGATATCGTCCACGGCGAGCCCTCCGGCGTGGTCCGCGCCTTTGACGTGCGCAGCGGTAAGGTGGTGTGGGCCTGGGACGTTGGCCAGCCGGAAAACGTGACCGATCCGCAAAAAGGCCGCGTCTACACTCTCGAAACCCCGAACGTCTGGACGGTGCCGGGCTTTGATAAAGAGCTGAACCTGGTGTATCTGCCGACCGGCAACGGTCCGCCGGATTACTGGGGCGGCGATCGTAACGAGGCCAAAGAGAAGTACGGCTCCTCGGTGGTGGCGGTCGATGCCAGTACCGGTGAAACGAAGTGGGTCTTCCAGACCGTGCACCACGATATCTGGGATTATGATCTGCCGTCGCAGCCGGTGCTGTTCCACATGAAGAACGACCAGGGCGAAGAGGTCCCGGTACTGATTCAGACCACCAAAACCGGCCAAATCTACGTCCTTGACCGCCGCACCGGCAAGCCGGTGACCCGCGTAGAGGAGCGGCCGGTGGCGCAGGGCGGGGCGGAAGGCGAGCGCCTCTCCGCGACCCAGCCGTTCTCTACCGGCATGCCGCAGCTCGGCGTTGAGCCGTTAACCGAGAAATCAATGTGGGGCGTGACGCCGTTTGATCAGCTGATTTGCCGCATTGACTTCAAAGAGTCCACCTATCTTGGAATGTATACGCCGCCGTCAGAGAAGCCCTATATCGAATGGCCGAGCCTGCTGGGCGGCATGAACTGGGGCGGCATCAGCATCGATGAGCGTACCGGGACGCTGTTTGTTAACGACATGCGTATGCCGCTGAGAATGTCACTGGTGCGTCAGGAGGATATGGCGAAATACAAGGTCTCCACCGACGAAGTCCCGGGCTTTATGGGCACCGTTCGTCCGCAGATCGCCGGGCCGTACGGCGGCGTGCGGATTGATATTCTGCAGTCCGCGCTGGGCGTACCGTGCAACACGCCGCCGTTCGGCACCATGAGCGCCGTTGACCTCAATAGCCGCCAGCTGCTGTGGCAGGTGCCGCTGGGCTCGGTCGAGGATACCGGTCCGCTGGGGCTGAAAACCCATCTGCATATTCCTCTGGGGATGCCGACCCTGGGCGGGCCAACCTCGACGGCTTCCGGGCTGATCTTCTTTGCCGGTACCCAGGATAAC
>NZ_JAQGFU010000203.1:0-7231 GCF_030078455.1 Klebsiella sp. Ech2A
CTACTGCAGCGCGGGGGCGAAGTGTGGCTCGGCAGCGTGGCGGCCCTGCTCGAAGGGCTGGGGTTCGGCGAGCGCTTTGTGCGTACGGCGCTGTTTCGCCTCAACAAGGAGGAGTGGCTGGACGTGGTGCGCATCGGCCGCCGCAGCTTCTATCGTCTGAGCGACAAGGGGCTACGCCTGACCCGCCGCGCGGAGCACAAAATTTATCGCGCCGGCGCCCCGGAGTGGGACGGCACCTGGCTGCTGCTGCTCTCCGAGGGGCTGGAAAAGAACACCCTGGCGGAGGTGAAAAAGCAGCTTCTGTGGCAGGGTTTTGGCGCGCTCGCGCCGAGCCTGCTCGCCTCGCCGGCGCAGAAGCTGGCGGACGTCCAGTCGCTGCTGCACGAGGCGGGGGTGGCGGAAAACGTCATCTGCTTTGAAGCGCACTCTCCGCTGGCGCTCTCCCGGGCGGCGCTGCGCGCGCGCGTCGAGGAGTGCTGGCATCTGACCGAGCAAAACGCGATGTACGAGACCTTTATTTCGCTGTTTCGCCCGCTGCTGCCGCTGCTGCGCGACGTCGATAGCGCGGAGCTGACCGCAGAGCGCTGCTTCCAGATCCAGCTGCTGTTAATCCATTTTTATCGTCGGGTGGTGCTCAAAGATCCGCTCCTGCCGGAGGAGCTGCTGCCGGCGCACTGGCTGGGGCAGACCGCGCGCCAGCTGTGCATTAATATTTATCAACGCGTCGCCCCCGGCGCGCTGGCCTTCGTGAGCGAGCACGGGGAGAGCTCGGTCGGCGAACTGCCGGCGCCGGGGCCGCTCTATTTTCAACGTTTTGGCGGCCTGACCGCCGCTTAAGGAGAGCCGATGCCGATTTATCAGATTGACGGTATGACCCCGGTGGTACCGGATGAGAGCTACGTTCACCCCACGGCGGTGCTGATTGGCGACGTGATCCTCGGGAAAGGCGTGTACGTCGGGCCCAACGCCAGCCTGCGCGGTGATTTTGGGCGTATCCTGGTGAAAGACGGCGCCAACATTCAGGATAACTGCGTGATGCACGGCTTTCCCGGCCAGGATACGGTGGTCGAAGAGGACGGGCATATCGGCCACGGGGCGATCCTCCACGGCTGCGTCATCGGCCGCAACGCGCTGGTGGGGATGAGCGCGGTGATTATCGACGGCGCGACGATTGGCGAAAACAGCATCGTTGGCGCCTCGGCGTTCGTGAAGGCTAAAGCCGAGATGCCGGCCAACCATCTGATCGTCGGCAGCCCGGCGAAGGCGATTCGCACCCTGAGCGAGCAGGAGATCGCGTGGAAAAAGCAGGGGACGCGGGAGTATCAGGTGCTGGTCGAGCGCTGCCAGCAAACGCTGCATCAGGTGGAGCCGCTGAAAGAGGTGGAACCGCAGAGAAAGCGCCTGGAGTTTGACGAAAGCCTGCGGCCGAAATCATCATCCTGAGCAGTAGCCCTCCGGCCCTCCGGCATGGAGGGCCTAATATTTAGCCAGCTCCTGAAAGAGCGCCGGGTTCGCCTGAATCGCCGCCAGCACTTTTGCCGCCAGCCCCGTTGGGTTGCGTCGTCTGGATTCCCAGCTTTTAATGGTATCCACGCTGGTTCCCAGCGCTTGCGCCATTTCCGTCTGGGAAACGTTCAGCCGCGCTCGAATGGCCTTCACGTCAGCAATCTCATAGCGAGTCACGCGGGCCGGGGCTTTATCGCCATTTTTGATATCAACGGCTTCTTTGAGAGACGTTTGAAGCTCATCAAAAAAACTCATATCACACCTCATTTTTCAGTCGTTTGGCTAGTTTTTTGAGCTGCGCTTTTTCAGCATCGGTCAGGCTATCTTTGATGCTTTTTGGGTACGCCAAAACCAGATAGATAATCTCAGCGGTTGCGAGGAAATAAATCACCCTCGCGCTGCCGCTTTTCCCCTGAGAGCCTGTCGCCATCCTGATTTTCCGTAGCCCACCCGTATTCTGGATGATATCCCCGGCATCCGGATTGCCAATGAGCTCTTTCTGCAGCGCCCTAAGCTCATCGTCAGTAGCAAGCTGTTGTATCTGCCGGGTAAACAGCGGCGTTTCGATAAATTCAATCGCACAGCACATAAGTACGCTCCTTATTAAGGTACCATGTACACCGATATGTGTACATAGTACCCATCCCTAATTTTACGGCAATCTGGTCAGGCGGGTGCCCGCAGGTCGGAGACGGAATGCCTCAAGCCGTGAGCGCTATCGTACAGGCTGAATGGTTTTCTGGCTGAATGGGCTGCTGATGTTACGAGGCGTCTCGTAAAGCGGGTGAGGGGGAGAAAAAACTCCCACCGGGCGGTGGGAGTCGCAATCTATATTACGCTGCAACCACGCTATCGATGGCCGCTTTTGCGTCGTTCTGCGCTTTGGCCGCCACTTCCGGACCGTAAGCGATGCCTTCAGCGAAGACGAAGTTCACGTCGGTGATGCCGATGAAGCCGAGGAAGGTCGACAGGTACGGCGTGACCAGGTCAGTCGCGGTATCTTTATGGATGCCGCCGCGGCTGGTGACAACAACGGCGCGTTTACCGGTAACCAGACCTTCCGGCCCTTTCTCGGTGTAGCGGAAGGTAACGCCAGCACGAGCCACGAGGTCGAAGTAGTTTTTCAGCTGAGTCGGGATGTTGAAGTTATACATCGGCGCGGCGATAACAATCACGTCATGCGCCTGCAGTTCGGCGATCAGCTCGTCGGACAGCGCCAGCGCTTCCTGCTGACGCGGAGTCAGCGGCGCATCGCTCGGACGCAGAGCACCAACCAGTTCGCCATCCAGTACCGGAATCGGATTTGCTGCCAGGTCACGCACGGTGATAACGTCTTCAGCGTGCTTTTCACGCCATTGTTCAACAAAATAGTCGGACAGCTGACCGGATTGCGAGTACCCTGCCAGAATACTGGATTTGAGAACTAATACTTTGCTCATGGGTGTTTCCTTATATGAGATTGACGGGTCGATGCCCTGGTGCTTGCTGACACTTTATTCACAATCATGCCACAGAGAAAGCGCAATAAATCGAACTCAGTGTTCAGTTTTTTTGAACAAGGCATGAAATGATCAGCTGTGGTAATCTACAGCAATACTTCAAAAGAGATTTTTCCTGGCAGAGCACTGCCCGATAACGCTATGACAGAACAACAAATTTTCACCTTCCCCCAGCTCTTCCAGCAGCTTGATGGCCTGATGCTGCGCGACAGGTCACGCTTTTCCCGCCGTCTGCACGGCGTGAAGAAGGTTAAAAATCCTGAATCCCAGCAGGCTATTCTGCGGGAGATGGCGCAGGAGATTGCGGCAGCAGCAGGGAAAGTCCTGCTGCGTGAAGCGGCGCGGCCGGCGATTACCTATCCGGAAAACCTGCCGGTAAGCCAGAAAAAGCAGGGGATCCTCGAAGCCGTGCGCGACCACCAGGTGGTGATTGTGGCGGGGGAGACCGGCTCCGGTAAAACCACTCAGCTGCCGAAAATCTGCATGGAGCTCGGGCGCGGGGTGAAAGGCTTAATTGGCCACACCCAGCCGCGTCGTCTGGCGGCACGTACCGTGGCGAACCGCATCGCCGAGGAGCTGCAAAGCGAACCGGGCGGCTGCATCGGCTACAAGGTGCGCTTTAGCGACCACGTCAGCGACAACACCATGGTCAAGCTGATGACCGACGGTATCCTGCTGGCGGAAATCCAGCAGGACCGGCTGCTGATGCAGTACGACACGATCATTATCGATGAGGCCCACGAACGCAGCCTCAATATCGACTTCCTGCTCGGCTACCTGCGGGAGCTGCTGCCGAAGCGTCCGGATCTGAAAATCATCATCACCTCGGCGACCATCGATCCGGAACGTTTCTCGCGCCACTTTAACCACGCGCCGATTATCGAAGTTTCCGGTCGCACTTATCCGGTCGAAGTTCGCTACCGGCCGATCGTGGAAGAGGCCGACGATACCGAACGCGATCAGCTGCAGGCGATTTTCGACGCCGTCGATGAGCTGGGCCATGAAAGCCCCGGCGATATCCTGATCTTTATGAGCGGCGAGCGGGAGATCCGCGATACCGCCGATGCGCTCAATAAGCTCAACCTGCGGCATACCGAAGTGCTGCCGCTCTACGCCCGGCTGTCGAACAGCGAGCAGAACCGCGTCTTCCAGTCCCACAGCGGGCGGCGCATCGTGCTGGCGACCAACGTCGCGGAAACCTCGCTGACGGTGCCGGGAATTAAGTACGTTATCGACCCGGGCACCGCGCGCATCAGCCGCTATAGCTTCCGCACCAAGGTGCAGCGCCTGCCGATTGAGCCCGTTTCTCAGGCCTCCGCTAACCAGCGTAAAGGCCGCTGCGGCCGCGTATCGGAAGGGATCTGTATTCGTCTCTATTCCGAAGACGATTTCCTGTCGCGCCCGGAGTTTACCGACCCGGAAATCCTGCGCACCAACCTGGCGTCGGTTATTCTGCAGATGACCGCGCTGGGGCTGGGCGATATCGCCGCCTTCCCGTTCGTTGAGGCGCCGGACAAGCGTAATATCCAGGACGGCGTGCGCCTGCTGGAGGAGCTCGGGGCGATTACCACCGACGAGCAGATGACCGCCTATAAGCTAACGCCGATGGGCCGCCAGCTCAGCCAGCTGCCGGTTGACCCGCGGCTGGCACGGATGGTGCTGGAAGCGCAAAAGCACGGCTGCGTGCGCGAGGCGATGATCATCACCTCGGCGCTGTCGATTCAGGACCCGCGCGAACGTCCGATGGACAAGCAGCAGGCCTCGGATGAGAAGCACCGCCGCTTCCACGATAAAGAGTCGGACTTCCTCGCCTTCGTCAACCTGTGGAACTACCTCGGCGAGCAGCAGAAGGCGCTGTCGTCGAACCAGTTCCGCCGCCAGTGCCGCCTTGATTTTCTTAACTATCTGCGGGTGCGCGAGTGGCAGGATATCTATACCCAGCTGCGCCAGGTGGTGAAAGAGCTGGGCCTGCCGGTCAATAGCGAACCGGCGGAGTACCGCGAAATTCACACCGCGCTGCTGACCGGGCTGCTGTCGCATATCGGCATGAAGGATACCGACAAGCAGGAGTTTACCGGCGCGCGCAACGCCCGCTTCTCGATCTTCCCGGGCTCCGGGCTGTTTAAGAAGCCGCCGAAGTGGACCATGGTGGCCGAGCTGGTGGAAACCAGCCGCCTGTGGGGGCGCATCGCCGCGCGCATCGACCCGGAATGGGTGGAGCCGGTGGCGCAGCATCTGATTAAGCGCTCGTACAGCGAACCGCACTGGGAGCGGGCGCAGGGGGCGGTGATGGCGACGGAGAAAGTGACCGTTTACGGCCTGCCGATCGTTGCCGCCCGTAAGGTGAACTACAGCCAGATTGACCCGGCGCTGTGCCGCGAGCTGTTTATCCGCCACGCGCTGGTGGAGGGCGACTGGCAGACCCGTCACGCCTTCTTCCGCGATAACCTCAAGCTGCGAACAGAGATCGAAGAGCTGGAGCACAAATCGCGCCGCCGCGACATCCTGGTCGATGACGAGACGATGTTTGAGTTCTACGATCAGCGCATCAGCCATGACGTTATCTCAGCGCGCCATTTCGACAACTGGTGGAAGCAGGCCAGCCGCGAGACTCCGGATCTGCTCAACTTCGAAAAGAGCATGCTGATTAAAGAGGGCGCGGAGCAGGTCAGCAAGCTGGACTACCCGAACTTCTGGCATCAGGGCAGCCTCAAGCTGCGCCTGACCTACCAGTTTGAACCGGGCGCCGACGCCGACGGGGTGACGGTGCATATTCCGCTGCCGCTGCTCAATCAGGTGGAGGAGGCCGGTTTTGAATGGCAAATCCCCGGCCTGCGCCGGGAGCTGATTATCGCCCTGATTAAGTCGCTGCCGAAACCGGTGCGGCGTAACTTTGTCCCGGCACCGAACTACGCCGAAGCCTTTTTAGGCCGGGCGACGCCGCTGGAGCTGCCGCTGCTGGATTCGCTGGAGCGCGAGCTGCGGCGGATGAGCGGCGTGACCATTGACCGCGAGGCCTGGCAGTGGGATCAGGTGCCCGATCACCTAAAAATCACCTTCCGGGTGGTGGATGATAAGAACAAGAAGCTCGCCGAAGGCCGTTCGCTGCAGGAGTTAAAGGACGCGCTGAAGGGGAAAGTGCAGGAGACGCTCTCCGCGGTGGCCGATGACGGTATCGAGCAGAGCGGGCTGCATATCTGGAGCTTCGGCACGCTGGCGGAAAGCTATGAGCAAAAGCGCGGCAACTATCGGGTTAAGGCCTGGCCGGCGCTGGTGGACGAACGTGACAGCGTCGCCATTAAGCTGTTCGACAATCCGCTTGAGCAGCAGCAGGCGATGTGGCGCGGCCTGCGACGTCTGCTGCTGCTGAACATTCCGTCGCCGATTAAATATCTGCACGAGAAGCTGCCGAATAAAGCCAAGCTGGGGCTCTATTTTAACCCCTACGGTAAGGTGCTGGATCTGATTGATGACTGCATCTCCTGCGGCGTCGATAAGCTTATCGACGAGGCCGGCGGGCCGGTATGGACCGAAGAGGGGTTTGCGAAGCTGCACGAAAAGGTCCGCGCCGAGCTCAACGATACGGTGGTGGAGATTGCCAAACAGGTTGAGCAGATCCTGACCGCGGTGTTCAACGTCAACAAGCGCCTGAAAGGGCGCGTGGATATGACCATGGCGCTGGGGCTGTCGGATATCAAGGCGCAGATGAGCGGGCTGGTCTATCGCGGATTCGTCACCGGCAACGGCTTCCGCCGGCTGGGGGATACGCTGCGCTATCTGCAGGCGATTGAAAAACGGCTGGAGAAAATGGCCGTCGATCCCCATCGCGATCGCGCGCAGATGCTGAAGATTGAGAGCATTCAGCAGGCGTGGCAGCAGTGGCTCAATAAGCTGCCGCCGGCGCGCCGTGACGATGAGGACGTGCAGGAGATCCGCTGGATGATCGAGGAGCTGCGCGTCAGCTTCTTCGCCCAGCAGCTGGGGACGCCGTACCCGATTTCCGATAAGCGGATCCTGCAGGCGATGGAGCAGATCGTCGCCTGAACGGCCGGCTGATGGTCGTTTTTAGGGTGGTTTGGGCGAATAAGCGCGTTGGCTGCTCGTGTTATGGATCTTCCGTTCAGTTTCGTGGAATGTTCCGTTCACGATGAATCCAGCGCTTTTCTCACACCCGCTGCGGGTGAACGGCACGGGGGGCGTTTCGCCCGCCCCCCGTGGCCCCCGGC
>NZ_JAQGFU010000204.1:0-7198 GCF_030078455.1 Klebsiella sp. Ech2A
GCGGTTGACCGCCTCTCTACCCGCCTGCAGGATGCCGGCTTTGAAATGTCCCTGAGCCTGAAGGCGAAATGGCGCCCGGATCTGGATGCGCTGGAAATTTGCCGCGAGCACGGCCGCGAAATCGCCCGCCAGTGGGCCCTCTCCCCGCTGCCGGCCAGCGCCGATAAAAAAACGTCGGCTGAGCAGAGCGACTGCGCCTGCGCCGCCGCAGCGGCGGCCGACCTCGGCCCGTCAATGCAGTGCAGCGTGTGCCAGTGGATCTACGATCCGGCGAAAGGCGAACCGAACCAGGACGTCCAGCCAGGCACCCCGTGGAGCGACGTACCGGATAACTTCCTGTGCCCTGAGTGCTCTCTCGGCAAAGATGTCTTTGACGTTCTGGCAACGGAGGCAAAATGAGTGATGGCATCGTCATCATCGGCTCGGGCTTCGCGGCCCGCCAGCTGGTAAAAAATATTCGTAAGCAGGACCCGCAGATCCCGCTGACGCTGATCGCCGCCGACAGCATGGATGAGTACAACAAACCGGATCTCAGCCACGTCATCAGCCGCGGTCAGAGCGCCGACGATCTGACCCTGCAAACCGCCGGGGAGTTTGCCGAACAGTATAATCTGCGCCTGTTCCCGCATACCTGGGTGAGCGACATCGACGCCGAGGGCAAAGTGGTCAAAAGTCAGGATCGCGAGTGGCGCTACGACAAGCTGGTGCTGGCGACCGGCGCCGCGCCCTTTATTCCGCCGGTGCCGGGCCGCGAGCTGATGCTCACTCTCAACAGCCAGCGGGAGTACGGCGCCGCCCAAACCCGGCTCCACGACGCGCGGCGCGTGCTGATCGTCGGCGGCGGGCTGATTGGCTGCGAGCTGGCGATGGATTTCTGCCGCGCCGGCAAAGCGGTGACGGTGGTCGACAACTCCGCCAGCGTGCTCTCAGCGCTGATGCCGCCGGAGGCCAGCAGCCGCCTGCAGCATCGGTTAACCGATATGGGCGTCCACCTGATGCTGAAAACCCAGCTCGAAGGGCTGGAGCAAACCGCCGACGGCATCCGCGTAACCGTCGATCGCCAGCGCAGTGTGACCGTAGACGCGGTGGTTGCCGCCGCCGGCCTGCGCCCGGAAACCGCCCTGGCGCGTCGGGCAGGCCTTGAGATTAACCGCGGCGTGGTGGTCGATAGCCGCCTGCGCAGCAGCCATCCGGCAATTTTTGCCCTCGGCGACTGCGCCGAAATTAACGGCATGGTGCTGCCGTTCCTGCAGCCTATTTTGCTCAGCGCCATGTGCCTGAGCAAAAATCTGCTGGAGCAGCCGGGCGAGCTGAAGCTGCCGCCGATGCTGGTGAAGGTGAAAACCCCGGATCTCCCGCTGCATCTGGCCGGAGATACGCGGCGCGAAGACCTGACGTGGAATATCGTGGCCGCTAACGATGGCCTGGTGGCTAAAGGCGTGGATGCGGAAAACCAGCTGCGCGCCTTTGTGGTCAGCGAAGACCGAATGAAAGAGGCCTTTGCCCTGCTCAAGCAGCTGGTAAGCTAAGCGCTTTCCCGGGTCGCGACGTCAACGCCTTGCCCGTGTATGGATACCCTCCGTTATACAACCCCTCTCTTCGGTTGTGTAACGGGGGGATATTGCGTTCGTATATCCGGCCCCTCTCTCAACACCATCACCATCGTATACGGCCAGGATGCTATCTGCGCCCCTGCTTCCTTTTGGGCTATCGACTTGTTTGTCAGAGCGCCTTAGCCAGACCAGCTTATTATCCGAGCCTCCTTTAACAGCTTAAAAGCCGTTTTCTCATAGCTGTAATCCTGGTTTAACAGCCCGAAGGGTGTGTCAGAACCAACGACGACTGCGGCCCGCTTATTATGAGAAATGTTTATCTGGTAAAAATGCTCAACCAATTGCGTCCATTGCTGCCTGGTTTCGCAAAGTGAATGGGCTAACGCCAAAAGACGTGTGTGAAAGGTTCAGAGTACCCTGCAGGCCTACGCTCGCCTGCCACGGACAGAATCACCGCAAAATCCTTCAGGACGAGAATTAGTTTTACCCCTACATTTAGTGGTGGCTACGTGAAGGAGGTTCATCTATTCTGCCTTTATCAGCGAGCAGGCCGGAGTCCCTCTTTGTGGATAATCCCATTCTTCAGAAAACCCTCATCATCTTTATTCTCATTCTGTGGGTAATCGATGAATTCCGGACCAGGAAAAGAAAAACCGCTGACCCCGCCATTGAAGCCGCTGATGCCAGGGAGCGCCATCAATGGCGCTATCTCAGATGGGGATTCCGGGCAGTACAAGCGGCAGCGACGGTGTATATCGTCGTTCAGCTAATTCAGGTATTGCTGAGATAGATGCCGCAGGCAGGTACAGCTGGACAGAGACATTTTACTGTCCAGATGGGCCTCGGTGGGTGCCGTGGTGTAGGTCCCCTGAGTGCCAGTTGCGGACGTTGCTAACATAATTCAAGAAGATTAAAGTACTTCGGAAACGATTTTGTTAGAATGTTTTAATTGTGTAATCAGGATACATTTTCTTATGAGAGTATATGCGTATTTTTATATTACAATCAGAAGTTTATAACCTGAATTTGTGATAGTAAAGTTGCGTAATTAATTATGTTAACATTGAAAAAATCATAGGAATGCTAGTGATAAAGCCTGAAATTACATCTCTATTCAAATACTGCTCTATCGGTAAGAATCAATTAAGTGCTCTTGCACAGCGGAAAATCTGGTACTCAAAACCGGCAGGATTTAATGATCCTTTTGACACCCAATTTTATGTGAGAGGACAAAGGCATGTGTACGAACGGGAAATGGACTCTGAAAAATTATCAGCCATTTTTGGTGAAGATATGTCAGATGTAATAGTTTCCCAAAAACGCTCTCTTGATGAACCTTTGGACAGATTTAAAAGCGGTTTAGAAAAGTTAGGTATTCTTTCACTAGCAAGCAGTAACAAAAATTTGCTGATGTGGTCGCATTATGCTTCTGAACATAAAGGTATGTGCCTAGAGTTTAAACGCATCGTCGGCACAGCCTTAGCAGATGATAAAATAACCAGGCCGATGAATTACAATGATAGTTATCCATCGATACAGGCGAGTTCAATTTTAAATGAAGTCGATACATTATCTAATAAAATTAGAATATTACACACAAAATCTAAACATTGGGAATACGAGCAGGAGTGGAGGCATGTAGTTGAACAAGGTAATGAGTTACATCCTTGGCCCGCAGAATTAATTTCTGTCTATTTCGGCTGTAAGACAGATATGTCAGATATACATTTGGTAAGAAGCATAATTGCGGACCCAAATATTAATTACCAGAAAGGGAATTTGTACAGTGATAAATTCGACATTTATTTTCAACAGATATAATTACTTAAAAACATATCTACATTAACTAAGTTAAGTATTGTAAAGACATCACGATCGATTGAATGTCCGCTGTTCGCTCAAAACTGCCTGTCATGCCTGCTTAAAAATGGCGTAGTGCAGGACATGAAACCTACCGGACTGAAAGTAAAAAAATCTTTTCTGTCTGCTTTGCTTCAGAGGCGGAAAATTATATCCTAAAGAAAGTGCCTCCCGGGTTACATTGGAAGTTTTTTAAGGAATAAAAATATTCACCAAATTTTTATCAATTTCTTTCTATTTAATTCAGCCCTTTACATTAGGAGTTAAATTTATATTTTAGAACGCTCATTACTATTGATTCTGACTTCATTAGGATCAAGATAGTCAAGTAAATCAATTAGTGCATGTTGCAATTCCTGTAATCGAATGCGATAAGCTTGTATGTTTTCCGTCATTTTAACAACTTCGTTTTTCAACTCCTTAAATAAAAACTCGTTACAAAATGCGTCTTTTTTTATGAATTCACCATAGCCGATACAATTATATCCATTATCCCTTTTGATTAACATCTGTTCGCCAATAGCTCTTTGTTCTCCCGCAAAGAAAATAAAATAAGGACCAAAGCTATCTGTTTGTATCAATGAATATATTCTACTCTGCAGTTCTGATAGTTTGCGAGTCTTTAAATCATTTTCAAGATTCAGAAATTGAACGTCAATTCGAGCGGCTTCTGTCCATGCAAAAAATTGAGCCACAAGAAAAACAGTATTGTTTATAACATATTTTTTATTTCTATCACTTCCATTATGATAATACCGTTCAATGAACCCTCCTTTTAATATGTTATAAATTCGACTTTGTAAGTCAGCAGCAGATCTAATCAATGGCTCAAGATAATATTGATGTTTCCTCTTTGCCTCCATGGCATTATTTATTTTATTAACCCTATTCTGATTGAATGTGGTAATTCCAACAGAAATAATAACGGAAGCTATGGCAAAAACTCCACCGATGATACTCGAAATTAATGTCACATTCATCATAACCTCTTGTTGGCATTTAATCATTCTGATAATTTGGCTTGCTTTGATTCAACCTTCAAATACAAGTTTCGTCAATCATGTTACCCTATTAAATCTAAAGATAAACTAATTTTTTACATGAATTTTGTGACAAAGATAGCTTTAATGAAAGGCCTTATAGAGTTACTTGGCCATAAAAATTCTTACGATGAATTCGAATGCAAAATCCGCTCCTCGCTCATAGCCGCCCTTTAGCGTTACCGTTCACCTTGTTGCCCGAGCCATCTGGCTCGCCCCAGTGTCCAGGGAACGGGGAAGGTATTCGTCAGTCCGCCGTTCTGGCGGAAGGCATGGGATAGATACCCTCAATGCCGCTACCCATGGCAAAAGCCCCGTGTACTCCTATTAATAATGCAACGTTACATGATTTTATATTCTTTCCTGAATCCCCTTCGCAATAATCAATATTGTCCATGAAATATATACTGTGTTTTTATTCAGTACGGTGTAATAAATAAAGCCAGATAAAACCTTCACCTGTCATAACGGAAGGATGGAATAAGCAGGAAGATTTTTAAAGAGCGCGGTATGAAAGTGTTACCAGCACCTCCACACCGCTAACCACAGACAACTAGACTGGAGTTGAATATGGCTGAGCAGAATTTTAAGCCAGAAAGTGCTATTGCCAAAATAGATTCTGATGAATCAGAAACGAGTGGTAAAAATTGCGAGCTGCTACGTAAAAAGTCCGTTAAGCACTTGCAGAATAAATCCGCAGCGGAGTCATCGCAACCGCTTAGCCGCACGGAGCTTTATGACCGTATGCGGCATGACTATATCCCGCTCGAGGGTGAGTGGCTTTCGCAGGCCGGATTTACGCCGGGTATGCCGGTAAAAATCAGAGTGATGCCAGATTGCATTGTGATCACCGCCCAGAACAGCCGGGAGCTGTTCGGCTGTGCCGAAGGGCTAAGCGCGGCTCATTTCAGCAAGAAGAAAATGGACTTGTGGATCAAGACGTTCCCCGGTGCGCTTAACGATACCGGTGACCTGCCGGTCATCCGGCGGGAGAAGCCCGGCTATGATTGCCTGAAGCGAAGCCGCGACTGACCCTTAAGGTAAAATCCCGGCTCAGGCGGCCGGGACGATATCCCCCGACCTACTGCGCCAGATTGTCGTATCCGCGCCAGCGATAGTTCACCACCGACATCACCCAGCAGGCGACAAACAGCCCGATAACCACAAAGCCGGCGTTGCCGAGATTATCGTTCAGCGCCCCCACCCAGCGCCACGGCCCGCCGCTGAGCGCAAACTTATCCATCAGCAGACCCAGCGCCTCCATGCCGCCGATAAACAACGCCACCACCACCGAAGTCCCGGTAATGGTCATATTGTAATAGAGCTTGCGCTGCGGCTTGCTGAACGCCCAGCCGTAGGCGCCGACCATCAGCACGTTATCGAGGGTATCCACCAGCGCCATGCCGCTGGCAAACAGCGCCGGGAAGACCATAATCGACCAGATAGAGATGCCGCTCGAGGCGCTGGCGGCGGAGATCCCCAGCACGCCAATCTCGGTCGCGGTATCAAACCCGAGGCCGAACAGAAAGCCGACCAGGTACATCTGCCAGCTGCGGCTAATCAGGCGGAAGGTTTTGCCAAACAGCCAGCTCATCATGCCGCCGCCCGCCGCCACCTCATCGCTGACCCTCTCCCCGCGCTTCCACGCCTGAAAGCTGCGCCAGACGCTGCGCAGAATAACCAGGTTGATAAAGGCCATCAGCAGCAGAAACAGCGCCGAAACGGCGGTACCGATCGCGCTGCCGGTATCGTGAAACCAGCTCATCTGCTGGCCGAACGCCGTCGCGGTAGCGGCAATGGCGGCGGAGGCCAGCACCACAATCGACGAGTGTCCCAGCGAGAACCAGGCGCCCACGCCGAACGGGCGCCGCCCCTGCTGCATCATCTTGCGTGTCACGCTATCAATCGCCGCGATATGATCGGCATCGACCGCATGACGCAGCCCGTATCCCCAGGCCAGCAGGCTGGCGGCCATCAGCGCGCCGCTGTCGCCAAAGGACTGCCACGCCCAGACCCAGGCGACCAGGTTGGCCACAATAAGCCCCAGCACCAGCGCTGCGGCACGCGGCTGCTGGCGTAAAATCGTCACTATCATGATGGTGTCCTGTGAGCCTGCCAGCGGGCGGCGGCGACCGCCGCCTGACCAAACGCGATGGCTCCATCACCGGCAGGCAGCTGATGCGGAAACAGCAGAGTAAAATCCGCCAGATAAAACGTCAATCGGCAAACCAGCAGCCGGTTGTGCAGCACCCCGCCGCTAAACACCAGCGTAGAGATGCCGCGCCTGACGGCGTGATCGCGCACCATTGCCGCCAGCCCGCGGGCCAACGCATCGTGAAAGGCCCAGGCCTTGTGCGCCGGCTGCGCCTGCCAGCCTAGCCACAAGCGCCAGAAGGTAGCGAGATCCAGCTGGCCGTCGCGACACGGCAGGCTAACCGGATGGTCGACACCCTCGCAGGTCGCCGCCAGCGCCTCCAGCCGGCAGGCCGCTTCCCCTTCGTAGCTCAGCGTGGTCGGCGCGCAGCCCAGCGCGCAGGCCACGGCGTCGAACAGCCGCCCGCAGGAAGAGGCCTGAGGCGCATTAATCCCCCGCTCGACGGCGCGGGCAACCAGCGGCCACGCCTGCCGGAGCAGAACCTGGGTTTCAGGATAGCCTTGCCACTCCGGCACAAAGGCCAGACAGTGGGCCAGCAGGTTGCGCCACGGCTGACGCCCTGCCAGATCGCCCCCGGGGAGGCCCACCCC
>NZ_JAQGFU010000205.1:0-7079 GCF_030078455.1 Klebsiella sp. Ech2A
CGGGCCGTCAACCGCCAGCAGCATCAGTCGGGTCATGCGTTTCATTTTCATTATGATTCCTGGTGTTTCACGGGGGAAGGATAGCGGGCGAACGCCTCTTGCTCATCCAGGGTTTGATGGTTACGGATATAGCGCGTTGATGCGCGCTGAAACGGCTGATAGTCCCAGTTCGGAATGGCATCCCGCCCGGCGACCTGGGTCAAAAACAGCCGTTTTTGCTGACTGGCGAGCACCTGTTGGTAGAGGGCATCGAGATCCCAGCGCCCCCGGATTTCATCGACGAACGCCTGCACGACCGTTTGGTAATGCGCATTCGCCGCCAGGTTCACCCGCTCATGGGGATCGTCGCGTAAATTGAACAGCTGCGGCGCCTCGCTGGCGGAATGAATGTATTTCCACTCGCCCCGGCGAAACATCAGCATCGGCCCGAGCGCGCCCTCGGCCAAATATTCGCTCACCGCACCGTCCGGCCCAGGCAGCCCCTGGAGATGCGGCACCAGGCTGTTGCCGTCCAGCGGGGCGATGGCCTGCGCTTTGCGATCTTCGCCGCTGGCAAGCTCGACAAGGGTGGGTAAAAGATCCACCAGCGATACGCTTTCGCTGACCCGACGGGCCGCGAAGCGCGCGGGGTTATGCACGATTAACGGCACGCGCACGGCGTTCTCGAAGAAGTTCATCTTGTACCACAGGTCGCGCTCGCCGAGCATTTCCCCATGATCGGCAATCACCACCACCACGGTATTTTCGGCCAGCCCCGTCTCTTCGAGGGTGCGCACCATTTCGCCAAAGCAATCATCAACGTAGGCCAGGGCGCCGTAGTAGGCGTGGCGGGCGCGCCGAATATGCTCATCGTGGATCAGGCCCGGCTCCAGCTGATACATGGCGCGCATCCGCGCCGAATGCGCATCGTCTGCAATATCTTTGCCGCGCGTGACGGGCATATCGATATCTTCCTGCGCAAAGCGATCGAGGTAGCGTTTGGGTATCGCGAAGGGATCGTGGGGATGCGTTAGCGAAAGGAGCAGCATAAACGGCTGCTCTTCGGGGCGACGGGCGGCGTCATACAGGCGCTGGCGGGCGAGGAATAACGCCTCGTCATCGAAATCGAGCTGGTTGGTGCGCACGCACTCGCCGGCTTCCAGCACCGAGCTCATGTTGTGATACCAGTCGAGACGGCGTTCCGGGTGCTGCCAGTCCGGCGTCCAGCCGAAATCGGCGGGGTAGATATCCGTTGTCAGCCGTTCGTCAAAGCCGTGCAGCTGATCGGGGCCGCAGAAGTGCATTTTCCCCGACAGCCAGGTGCGGTAGCCCTGTTCGCGCAGATAATGGCAAAAGGTCGGCGAGTCGGCGTGGAACTCGGCGGCGTTGTCATACACCTGGTTACGGGAAATATACTGCCCGGTCATCAACGATGCTCGCGATGGCGCGCACAGCGGGCTGTTGCAATAGGCGGAATCAAATACCACCCCTTCACGGGCTAATTTATCTATATTTGGCGTCAGACTAACGTTATTCCCGTACGCTCTTAAGGCGCTGGCGGTTAACTGATCGGCCATCAGAATAACGATATTCGGTTTATTTATAAGCATGACCTACCTGCGAAGTAAAATAATTAATAAAACGTGTTAGCCTTATCTCATGTATCAACAGGCCCTGTGAAGGGGCTATTTTTTTATCATGGCATAAGGTGAATTTATGGCAGGGAAATTACAGCTTCCGCCTTTACAGGCGCTGGTGGTATTTGAAGCGGCGGCGCGTTTAGGTAATTTTACCGCTGCCGGAAATGAACTCGGGCTATCGCAGCCGGCGGTCAGTCAACGTATTCAGATGCTGGAGAATCTGGTCAATTCACCGCTATTTGAACGCCGTCATCGCGGCGTTCAGCTGACCGAATCCGGCAATAGTCTGTATCTCATCGTCCGCAGCAGCCTGCTGGAAATCAGCGAGCAGCTCGAACGCACGCGCCTGCAGCGTAATGTCCTGCGCATCGATACCGATATGGGTTTTGCCAGCTACTGGCTCTTACCCCGTATGGAGAGGCTGCAGGCGCTCATTCCAGGGGTGGAGGTACAGATAACCACCTCACCCAACGACTATAACCTTCGCGACAGCAGCGCGGATCTGGCTATCTATTTTGGCCAGGGCAACTGGGCCGGAACGCAGAACCAGCGGCTGTTCCCTGAAATTGTCATTCCCGTTTGTAATCAAAAGATTAAGCAGGAAATGGCACCAGCCGCCTCCCCCGAATCGCTGCTGAGTTTTCCCCTGCTGAAGCTGCCCGAATCCCGGCCCCAGCGCTGGATGACGTGGGAAGACTGGTTCCGCCAGCATCAGGTGCACGGGCAGCACCAGGCCGCCTCCCGGACCTTCAACGCCTATTCCCTGGTGATCCAGGCCGCTCTGGAAGGCCAGGGGATCGCCCTTGGCTGGCAGCCTCTGATCGCGCCGTTTCTGGCCAGTAAGCAGCTGGTGCAGTGCGGCCCGATGCACCGTACCGAACGCGGCTATTACCTGATTTCCGTCAATGCTAAACCCGCATCAGCGCAGCAGGAAAAGGTCAAGGCGTGGTTATTGGATGAAGCCTGGAGTTTTCACTCTTCCGGTCAGCTAATCGCAGAAAACAAATAAGCTAATGCAGAAAACGCATATTGATTTAATAAAATACATTAGCGCCACCGACGGTTTTATATGTTAGCTTTTTAAGGCCACCCTAAAATAAATGCGACGCCATGTTACAACCTATATTTGAGTTACGATCCGTTAATAAAAATTATTATTCGGCCGGGAATAAACGTCTTTTCTCAACGACGCCCAAAAGCGCGGCGATTAATGCCTTGAGCGATATCAATTTAAAGATATATGGCGGAGAAATTTTTGTCATTGTCGGCCTTTCCGGCTCCGGCAAGTCGACGTTGCTGCGCACGCTTAACCACCTGCTTCCGGCCAGTTCCGGCTCGGTGATATTCCAGGGTAAAACGCTTTCCACTCTCCGGGAGTCCGAGCTGATCGCCCTGCGTCGTCGCCATATCGGCATGGTTTTCCAGTCGTTCGCGCTGTTTGACGAACGCAGCGTGCTGGATAACGTGGCGTTCGGCCTCGAAGTGGCCGGCGAATCCCGGGATGTCCGCTATCGGAAAGCTCGCGACATGCTGGCAAAAGTCGGGCTTGGCGACGTTGCCGAGCAGTATCCGCCTCAGCTTTCCGGCGGCATGCAGCAGCGGGTCGGTCTCGCGCGCGCGCTGGTCATGGATCCCACCGTGCTGTTAATGGATGAAGCATTTTCCGCGCTCGATCCGATTATTCGCCGTGACATGCAGACGCTACTTCTGTCGCTACAGGCGGAATCCCGGCGCACGATCGTCTTTGTCACCCACGATATGGAGGAGGCGCTGCGCCTCGGTACGCGTATTGCGATTATGGAAAAAGGCAGGCTGGTGCAGGTTGGCAAACCGGAAGAGCTGATCAACGCGCCTGCGACCGCGTATGTTCAACACTTTTTCTCCGGAGTCGACGTTTCGCGCTGGCAGCTCGCCGAAAGCTATGCCGATATCTGGACAGCGCGTCAGGAGCCATCATGAGCTACCCCCTCGATTTTAGTCGTCAGATTGACGCCGCCGTGCAGCGCCTGCTGGTACACGCCGGCGGCGGCTTTGACGGTTTCGCCCATGCTATCGACAGCTTCGCCGGGGGCATCGAGAGCGTAATAAATGCGCTTTCGCCGTGGGGGCTGGTGATTATCGCGGTCTGGCTCGGCGCGTGGCGAATTGGCAAAAGTTTCGCGCTGTTTGCCCTGCTTGCTTCGCTGTATATCATTTACAGCGGCTACAGCGAGCACGCGGCGGTGACGCTGGCGCTAACCCTGTCAGCCACGTTTTTCAGCCTGCTGATCGGTATTCCGCTCGGGATCTGGAGCGCGCGACGCGCGGCTATCGGCAGCATCATTCGCACCGTGCTTGATTTTATGCAGACCATGCCCGCCTTTGTATACCTGATACCCGCGACGATTTTGTTCGGGCTTGGCCGCCCTCCGGGGATCTTCGCCACGATTCTGTTTTCTATGCCGCCGGTCGTGCGCCTGACCGATTTAGGCATTCGCCAGGTTAACGCTTCGCGCATCGAGGCAGGCATCGCCTTTGGCTGCACGCCGTGGCAGCTGCTATGGAAAGTGCAGCTGCCCGCCGCGCAGCCCTCGATTATGGCCGGCGTGAATCAATCGATCATGATGGCCATGTCGATGGTTATCATCGCCTCGATGGTCGGGGCCGGCGGGCTGGGTAACGATATTTTGAGCAGCATTCAACAGCTGGAGATTGGCACTGGCCTGCAGAGTGGTTTCGTGGTGGTGCTGATTGCCATCCTGCTGGATCGGCTCTCCGCAAGCTTTGCACGACGCGGCGAGCCTTCTGGCGCCCGAAGGACGATTCTCGGCGGACTATTTCGGCTCAGGTCAAAATAAAGCTCTTTGTATCATGCCCCGACGGGGCAAACCTGTCGCACTCCCGGCAGCCTGGATCGCGATGCTGCCGGGAAGGAGGTGTTCCGTTACAGGAACGGCTTCACGTCGCCGACGCCTTCACGCACGACGATCGGCGCATCTTCGGTCAGATCGATAACCGTGGTCGGCTGCTGGCCGAGATAGCCGCCGTGGATAATCAGATCGACCAGCTTCTCCAGCCGATCCTTAATCTCTTCCGGATCGGACTCGGTGAATTCGCTGCCCGGCAGCATCAGCGAGGTGGAGAGCATCGGCTCGCCCAGGGTCTCAAGCAGCGCCTGGGCAATCGGGTTCGACGGCACGCGCATGCCGATGGTTTTACGCTTTTCCTGCAGCAGACGACGCGGCACCTCTTTGGTCCCCTTGAGGATAAACGTGTAGTTGCCCGGCGTGTTGTTTTTAATCAGGCGGAACGCCACGTTGTCGACAAACGCGTAGGTCGAAAGCTCGGAGAGATCGCGGCACATCAGGGTGAAGTTGTGGCCATCCGGCAGCTGACGAATGCGGCAGATCCGCTCCATCGCGCCCTTATCTTCAATCTTACACCCCAATGCGTAGCCTGAATCCGTAGGGTAGACAATCACCCCGCCTTTACGCACGATCTCCACCGCCTGGTTAATCAACCGCGCCTGCGGGTTGTCCGGATGGATGTAAAAAAACTGGCTCATACTTCCCTCTCAATTTTATTCTGCGGCCGTTTCCCAGCTGTGCCAGATCCCTTCTACACCTGCGGGTAGCCAAAGTTTACGGCCCAGCTCAATCCACGGGCAGGGCTGATGGAAATCAGAACCCTGGGAGCCCAGAAGACCAAACTGGACGGCATACGCGGCGAGCTGCGTGCGCTCGTGCGGCGCCTGCTGACACTGGGCCAGCTCCATGGCATCGCCACCCTGCTCGCTAAAGTGGGCCAACAGCCTTTTCAGCCACTTGGCGGAGAGGTCATAGCGCCCGGGATGGGCGACAACCGCTTTGCCGCCAGAATGATGAATGACATCAATCGCTTGTTTTATTGTACACCACTGCGGCGGAACGTAACCGGTTTTCCCGCGGGCGAGGTATTTTTTGAAAACATCGGCCATATTGCCGGCGTGGCCGGCTTCCACGAGGAAGCGGGCAAAATGTCCGCGGGTTACCGCCCCGCCGTCGGCAAGCTTCATCGCCCCCTCCCACGCGCCGGGGATCCGCGCCTTATCCAGACGCTCGGCAATCATCTGCGCCCGCAGCTGGCGGCGCGCCTTCTGCTCATCGAGCAGGGCCAGCATGGCCGGATGCTCAATATCAATATTCAGGCCCACGATATGAATTTCATGGTTTTCCCACAGGGTGGAAATCTCCACCCCGGTCACCAGCGTCAGCGGCAGGCCGGCGCGGGCAATTTCCGCCCGCGCGGCGGGAATGGCCGCCACGGTATCGTGATCGGTAATCGCCAGCGTGCCCACCCGCATCTGGTGGGCACGATGGACAAGTTCTTCTGGAGTCAGCCGCCCGTCAGAGGCGGTGGTGTGGCTATGCAGATCGTAAATCACTGCGTAAAGGGTATCGCTCAAGGTGACTCCTGCTGGACATGGACTTAAATAAGCGCATTATCATACCGACTCGCGGAGAAAATCTGCAAACAGGGGTTGACATTATTCCTCTGGACTAGTTAACTAGTACGCAAGTTCACATGAAGGGGTATCACGATGAAAACGCAAACTATCACTCTGCACGGCTGGTGGCGCACCTCCTGATAACGGGCGGCGTGATCGCGTTTTGCACTCAGCATACAGATACCCGGCCCGCCAATGAGCGGGCTTTTTATTGGACAAATTATTATACCGAACAGGCGAGAACAATAATGCAAACATCAAAACCGGCACTCGAGCTTCTCACCAGCGACGCCATCTATCGCGAAAACCCGACGGCGCTGTTCCACCAGCTGTGCGGCGCGCGTCCGGCAACCCTGCTGCTGGAATCTGCGGATATCGACAGCAAGGATGACTTAAAGAGCCTGCTGCTGGTTGACAGCGCGCTGCGCATCACCGCCTTAGGTGACACCGTCACTATCCAGGCACTTTCCAGCAACGGCGCATCGCTGCTGGATTTACTCGACAACGCCCTGCCTGCGGGCATCGAAAATCTGCGTCAGCCGAACGGCCGGACGCTCACCTTCCCCCCGGTCAGCGCCCTGCTGGATGAGGACGCGCGCCTCTGTTCCTTGTCGGTCTTTGACGCCTTCCGCCTGCTGCAGGAGCTGGTCACCGTGCCGCACGACGAGCGCGAAGCGATGTTCTTCGGCGGCCTGTTTGCCTATGACCTGGTGGCCGGTTTCGAAAACCTGCCGCCGCTGGAAAGCGACACCGCCTGTCCGGACTACTGCTTCTACCTGGCCGAAACGCTGCTGGTTATCGATCACCAGAGCAAAAGCACCCGCATCCAGTCGAGCCTGTTCACGCCGCTGGCGAGCGAAAAGCAGCGTCTGACGCAGCGCATCGCCCAGCTTCGCCAGCAGCTCAACGAGCCGCCGGCACCGCTGCCGGTCACGACGGTCGAGCATATGACCTGCGACTGCGACCAGAGCGACGACGAGTACGGCGCCGTGGTC
>NZ_JAQGFU010000206.1:0-7075 GCF_030078455.1 Klebsiella sp. Ech2A
TTGGATTTAATTTTGCTGTGATGAAAGCGGGTGCCGCTGCCGCCGATAAGCTGCGCGGCGATCGCCGCCATCCGCGAATCCAGCGCCGCGCGCCGGTAGGCGGCGGAGATCTCCGTCGGCGAGCTGACGCGGCGCAGCGACGGGTGGTCGGGGCGGTGGTCGCTTTCAAGATCGAAGCGCGGACGGCCGTCCTCGGTCTCTCCCCAGGCGTCGCCGTGGCGGCGGCTCTCCTCCACCCAGCCGTCGAAATCCTGTTGAAGCCCGGCGATCTCTGCGGGAGAAAGCACCGCCTCAACCACCAGAAAACCCTGCTGATGAAACTGTTCGATTTGCCACTGCGCGATCATATTTTTTTCCTTTCACAAACGGAGCGGTTAAGCCAAAGAGACGTCTTTGAGGAAGGCGTCAACGCGCGGGTGGTTGCCGTCGCGCATCGCCTGGGGCGTGTCGTCGCAAACCACGCGCCCTTTTTCCATAAAGACAATTCGGTCAGAAACTTTGAAGGCGAAATTCATTTCGTGGGTCACGATAACCATGGTGATCCCCTCATCGGCCAGCGATTCAATAACCTGAAGCACTTCGTTGACCTTTTCCGGGTCCAGCGCCGAGGTCGGCTCATCGAAGAGCATGATTTGCGGGCGCATCATCAGGGCGCGGGCGATAGCCACCCGCTGCTGCTGGCCGCCGGAAAGCTGGTGCGGGTACTTCCACGCGTGGTCGAGCATGCCGACCTTATACAGCAGCTCGCAGGCGCGCTGCCTGAGCTCCGCCTCCGCCGCCAGCCGGTGATAGCGCGGGGCCAGCAGCAGGTTGCCGAACACGGTCAGGTGCGGGAAGAGGTTGAAGCTCTGAAAGACCATGCCAATATTCAGCCGGTGCTCGGCGTTCTCCATAAAGCGCGGCTTCTGCACGCCCTGGCGGTCGAGGTGAATAAACGGCTGGCCGTTGATGCGGATCTCGCCGTTGTCGATCTGCTCCAGGCCGTTGAGCAGGCGAATCAGCGTGGTTTTGCCGGAGCCGGAAGGGCCGATGACCGACACCACTTCCCCGGGCTGGACCTGCAGGCTGACGGCGCCCAGCACCTCCACGTTGTTGTAGGCTTTATGCAGCTTCGAGGCCTGCAGCGCCGGCTGGTGGCTATCGACGGCGCTGCGGGCAACGGCCGGACGGGCGGCGGTGGCCAGCGCCAGCATGTCGGCGTCGACCGGGCGGTTGGTTTTACGCTGGGTGACGTCGAGCCAGGTCTCCAGGCGCTTCAGCAAGAAGTCGAACACGGTGACGATCAGCACGTAGTAGAACGCCACCGCCGCCATGGTCTCCATCACCAAAAAGTTTTGCGAATAGAGGCGCTGACCGACCATCAAAATCTCGGTCAGGGAGATAACGGAAACCAGCGAGCTGAGCTTAACGATCGCAATATATTCATTGGCCAGCGCCGGCAGCGCCACCCGCAGCGCCTGGGGAATAATCACCCGCCACTGTGTGCCGCCATAGCGCAGCCCCAGGGCCCGCGCGGCCTCGCCCTGGCCTTTGGCGATGGAGAGCAGGCCGCCGCGATGGATCTCGGCGACGTAGGCCGCTTCGCTGAGCACCATCGCCAGCAGGCCGGCCCAGAAGGGGTCGTTGAGCACCGCCGCAAATGACGGCACCGCCTGCGGCAGGTTATAGACGAAGATCAGCAGCACCAGCAGCGGCAGGCTGCGAAACAGCCAGATATAGAGCCGGGCGGGGACGTTAAAGAGCCTGCGCGGCGACTGCTTGGCGAGGGCGAGAATAAAGCCCAGCACAATACTGCAACCCCAGGTCAGCAGACTCAGTTTAATGACGGTCCAGGTGGCCTGCCAAAAATCTGCGTCGCTGAGCAGACTTAACATGTAGTTCCAGTTAAACATCATGGGCTATTTCACTCGCCATAATTAACGGACATGAAGACGATACCGATGTTCTAAAATGGGGCATCGTCACTATTTATCGGGCAATTACACTATGCTGGTACTCTTCGCCATCAGGCAATTAGTAAATTTTTGGTCTTTAAGTTTAAAAAAACTATATAGCCAGATTAATTTCAATAAATTTAAAGCAATGAGTGCGAAACAAGAACTAAACATTAAAAAAACAATTGCTGTTATTGGTCAACGGAATCTGCCGATAAATTGGATGTTGCGCCACAATGGGGCACGCTGAGGTTTTATTTGGTGCAGCCTGGTTCATCCTGGTGCAATTAATTCATCGGGGCTGGGGTTTTATTATTTCAGCGCCTTTAGCGAGATAAATAATTCATTCGTCCCCGCGGCAATGCGTCTCTTCGCCGGGGAGTGGCACGATGCTTGCAATTGGCCTATCAGGAAACTATGCCGTTTCTGCGAATGACAATATTTCATAAAGGGTAAGGCCATGACGCGATTCACGCTCAAACAACTTAAATACTTCGTTACCGTTGTGGAGACCGAAAGCATCGCCGAAGCCTCCCGACAGCTGCATATTGCCCAGCCGTCGATCTCGATTGCGATAAAAAACCTTGAGGGCTCCTTCGAGCAGCAGCTGTTTATTCGCCACCACGCGCAGGGCGTTTCGCTTACCCCCTGCGGGCGCCGCTTCTACGAGAAAGCCAAGGAGCTGCTGCGCCTCTCCTGGGAGTTTGAGCAAAACGCCCGCGCCGATAAGGAGCTGGTTTCCGGCACCATTTCGGTGGGCTGCTTTGAATCCGTTGCGCCGCTGTATATGCCAAAGCTGGTGGCCGGATTTAAAAAGATGTATCCAGAAATAACCCTTCAGCTCTACGATGGCGAGCAGCATGAATTAATGCACGGCCTGCACCGCGGGCGTTTTGATTTAGCCCTGGTCTACGATCTGGAATTAGGCCACTCGATCAGTAAAGAGACGCTTAATGCCCCGCATAAGCCCTATGCGTTATTACCGGCCAGCCATCCGCTGGCGCAAAAAAAGAGCGTTACGCTGCAGGAGTTAAGCCAGGAGCCGATGATTTTGCTCGATGCGGTGCCGAGTAAAAACTATTTTATTACCATTTTTAAAGAGAAGGGCTACCATCCGCAGGTGGCCTACAGCTCGCCGTCAATTGAGATGGTGCGCTGCATGGTCGGGCAGGGGCTGGGCTTCTCGGTATTAGTGACCCGGCCGCTTTGCGATATGACCTACGACGGCGAGCGGCTGGTCCAGCTGGAGATTGAGGATCGCATGCCGGCCTCAACCTTAATTATGGCGCACCTCGCGAATAATGAACCCACCCGGCCAACGCAGCTATTTATGGACTATTGTCGCAGCATTGAGCTAACCCCGGCGCTGGTTTAGCCGGCAACGTCGAGCGCCGCAAGGATATATATTGTCACGAGCCTGAGTACCGGGCTCGGGGGCTATTTTATTTGTTATTTCGATCCCGGACGGTGCTCGACAAAATACTAAGTCCGGCGCGGCAGGCCCTAAGGCTCATAAATTTCTATTACGAGTATCGTTTTATAATAATTTACCATTCGACGCTGGCTAAATAACCTGAGACCGCTGACGCCCGGCGTCATCAACCCAATCATTTATCCAGCACAGGACGGTTAGCTATGCACAATCAGCGTTATCCGCAGATCGACCGGCAGACGATCGATACCTACCAGACGGATGGAGTGGTGTTACTGAAGGGCGCGTTCACTCCGTGGATCGACGGCCTGGCGAAGGGCGTGGCGGAACTGATGGCCAACCCCAGCGAATACGGGCACGCCAGAACGGTGGTGCCGAAGGACGGCTCCGCGCCCTTTTTCCAGGACTACTGCAACTGGTCACGGATCGCCGATTTTGAGCAGTTTGTCAGGCAGTCGCCGGCGGCGGAAATTGCCGCCGCCCTGATGCAATCGACCACGGCGAAATTTTTCCACGAGCACACGCTGGTCAAGCCCGCCGGCGGCAGCACGGTCACCCCCTGGCATCACGATCAGCCCTACTACTGCGTTGAGGGGCGGCAGAACGTCAGCTTTTGGATCCCGCTGGATCCGGTTGCGCAGGAGATTTCGCTGCGCTGCATCCGCGGCTCCCACCTGTGGGGAGAGGAGTTCAGCCCGACCCGCTTCAACGGCTCGAAGCTCTACCAGCACGGTCGCTTTAAGGAGCTGCCGGACATTGACGCCCATCAGGATGAGTACGATATCGTCAGCTGGGCGCTGGAGCCGGGCGACGCGGTCGCCTTCCACTACCGAACGCTGCACGGCGCCAGAGGTAACGCCACGGCGCGGGCGCGACGGGTCTTTTCTGCCCGCTGGGTGGGCGACGACGCTACCTTTGTTGACCGCGGGGGCGTGACCTCGCCGCCGTTCCCGGAGCTAATGCTAAAAGATGGCGATGCCCTGGTTTCTCCGCTGTTCCCGCAGGTGTGGCCGCGCGAAGCGCGGGGCTAATATCGCCGGGCGGCAATCATTAACGGCGGAAAATGATATTGCCGCGGCCGGCCTGCCGGCGGGTTAATTATTTTCCGCCGCCTCGGCGCTAAATCGGCACCATTTTTCCGGCCCGCCAAATATTCCCGGTGCCGGCATCCCGGTACGAAAATGCCTGCTTAATGTGTTCTTAATATTTCATCTTCAATGATGCTGGCGGCTATTCCGTCGACACACTTCTTATCCGTCTATATCGCGCTAAATAAGATTTAAATTCCGTCAGCATCACAAAAGCCAGAAAAAAACCGCCCCCGGCGTTGCAAGCCGCGAACCCCTCGCTATATGTTAAATTTGTGTTTAATAAATGATGCCTAAGGGTTGGGTTTATGTATAAGAAAATTGGTGGTTTAGTGGTTTCACTGACGGCAGTCTTCTCCGGCGCCGTTTTGGCGGCGCTCCCTCAGGGCTACCCGGCTGAATATCAAAAGGTGGTTGATGCCGGGAAGAAAGAGGGCAAGGTTGTCATCTATTCAACGACCGATACCAAAGCGGCGGGGCCGTTAATTAAAGGATTCGAGGCGCAGTACCCCGGAATTAACGTTGAATATAACGATATGAACAGTACAGAGCTGTACAACCGCTACATCAGCGAGCAGGCGGCGGGCGGCGGCAGCGGGGACGTGGTCTGGAGTTCATCGATGGATACGGCGCTGAAGCTCGCCACCGACTACGCCGAAGAGTACGCCTCGCCCGAGCTGGGCAAGCTGCCAAAATGGGCGGTCTGGCAGCAGAAGGCCTACGGCACCACCTATGAGCCGGTGGTCTTTATCTACAACAAGCGGCTGATCCCGCAGGGCGACGTGCCGGACTCCCATACCGCGCTGGCGAAGCTGATTGCCGCCCAGACCGACAAATTTAAAGGCAAGGTCACCACCTACGATATCGAAAAATCTGGCCTCGGCTTTATGCTGGCGGTGCAGGACAGCAAGGCCGACGCCAGCTATTTCAGCAACCTGGCGGGAATGGCCAAAGGCGGCCTGACCGTGCAGTCCTCAACCGGCACCATGATGGAGCGCGTCTCATCGGGTGAAAACCTGATTGGCTTTAACATTCTCGGCTCCTACGCCGAAGCGCGCGCCAAAACCGATCCCTCTCTCGGTATCGCCTATCCCAAAGACTACGTGCTGGTCCTTTCCCGCGTCTCGTTTATAACCGCCGACGCCGGGCATCCTAACGCCGCTAAGCTGTGGTTCGACTATGTGCTGTCAGAGAAAGGGCAGAGCATCCTCGCCGGTCAGGCCGATATTCCCTCTATTCGTAACGATATCGAAGGCAAAAATGATATCGACGGGATGACTAAAATGCTGGGTAACGCCCTGAAGCCGATTCCGGTGGACGAAACCCTGCTGGAATATCTGGAACCGAAAAAGCGTCTGGAATTTATTAAACAGTGGCGTAGCGCGGCGGCTAAATAATCCTCCTGAGGCGCGACATCTTCCGCTGTCGCGCCCGTTAATACCCGGCAGGCTGTGTTAACGCCTGAGCAAAGGGATCGCATATGAACGTATTACGCCGAAAATGGCAGGGGCTGCCGCGCGGTATTGTGGTGCTGATCGCGGCGTTGGCTATCTACGTCCCGCTGTTATTTATTGTGGTGCAGAGCTTTCTCTCGGCGCCTTTTTTTGCGCGATCGAAAGCGTTCAGCTTCGAAGCCTTCGAATTTATCTTTACCGATCCTGATTTTTATCTGGCGCTGAGGTCCGGCTTTATTCTGGCCTTCGGTCTGGTGGCGATCGCCATTCCGCTCGGGGGGATCCTCGCCTTTTTAATGGTCCGCACCGATTTGCCCGGCCGGCGCTTTATTGAACCCCTGATCCTGGTGCCCATTTTCGTCTCGCCGATGGTGCTGGCCTTTGGCTACGTGGTGGCGGCGGGGCCGGGTGGCTTCTTCTCGCAGTGGGCCGAGCGGCTGCTGGGCTTTGTGCCGTGGAACATCTACTCGATGTTCAGCATCGTGGCGATCGCCGGATTAACCCACGTCCCGCACGCCTATCTCTATATCTCCTCCGCTCTGCGCAGCGTCGGCTCCGATGTCGAGGAGGCGGCAAGGACGGTAGGCGCTTCGCCGCTGCAGGTCATGACCTCCGTCAGCCTGCCGATGGTGCGGCCCTCGATCCTCTACGCCTGCGTGCTGCTGTTTTTCCTCGGCCTGGAGGTATTCGGCCTGATGCTGGTACTCGGCGACCCCGAGGGCAACATGGTGCTGGCGACCTATCTTTATAAGCTGACCAATAAGCTTGGCACCCCCTCTTACCACCTGATGGCGGCGGTGGCGGTGGTGCTCATTTGCATCACCATTCCGCTGGTGATGCTGCAGCGTCGGCTGATGCGCACCGCCAACCGCTTTGTCACCATGAAGGGCAAGGCCTCCCAGGCGCGGGCGCTGCCGCTGGGCAAGTGGCGCTGGGTTGCCGGCGTGGTGGTGGTGCTGTGGCTGACGGTGACCATCGGCGTCCCGCTGCTTGGCGTGGCGATGCGGGCGTTTATTTCCAACTGGGGCGTCGGCGTGTCGCTGTGGGACGAGCTGTCTCTGGCGACCTTCCGCAATATCTGGCAGCAGCCGAACCTGCTGCGGGCCATCGTCAACTCGATGGCGATCGGCATTTTTGGCGGCGCGCTGGCGGTCGTGTGCTATCTGT
>NZ_JAQGFU010000207.1:0-7061 GCF_030078455.1 Klebsiella sp. Ech2A
CGCCTGCCGCCAGACGGTTTCCGACTGCGGCTGGCCTTCATCAATAAAATGGACCGCCCCGGCGCCGATTTCTTCCGCGTGGTGCAGATGATGATCGACCGCCTGAAGGCCAACCCGGTGCCGGTGGTGATTCCCGTCGGCGCCGAGGAGCATTTTGTTGGGGTCGTGGACCTCATCAAAATGCGCGCCATCTTGTGGGACGATGCGACCCAGGGGATGACCTTCAGCTATGCGCCGGTGCCGGATGAGCTGCTGGCAACCGCCCGGCAGTGGCGGGAGAAAATGGGCTCAGCGGCGGCGGAAGCCAGCGATGAGCTGATGGATAAATATCTCGAAACCGGCGATCTGAGCGAGTCTGAGATCGTCGCCGGGCTGCGTAAGCGCACCGTTGCCGGAGAGATCCAGCCGGTGCTGTGCGGCAGCGCCTTTAAGAACAAAGGCGTCCAGCGGATGCTCGATGCGGTCATCGAACTGATGCCGTCCCCGCTGGATATCCCGGCGATTCAGGGCGTTGATGAGCAAGGCCGGCCGGCGGAGCGTCATCCTGCCGACGATGAGCCGCTTTCGGCGCTGGCGTTCAAGCTAATGACCGACCCCTACGTGGGCCAGCTGACCTTTATCCGCGTCTATTCCGGCACCCTGAAGAAAGGGGATGCGGTCTATAACCCGGTTAAAGGCAAAAAAGAGCGTATCGGCCGCATCGTGCTGATGCACGCCAACGATCGCCACGAGGTGGACGAGCTGCATGCCGGCGATATCGCCGCCTGCGTTGGCCTGAAAGACGTCACCACCGGCGACACGCTGTGCGATCCGAATGCGATCGTCACCCTGGAGCGGATGGAGTTTCCGGAGCCGGTGATTTCGCTGGCTATCGAGCCGAAAACCAAAGCGGATCAGGAGAAAATGGGCATCGCGCTGCAGCGCCTGGCCGCGGAGGATCCGTCGTTCCGCCTGCACACCGACGAGGAGTCCGGGCAGACGATTATTTCCGGGATGGGCGAGCTGCATCTGGAAATTATCGTTGACCGGATGCGTCGCGAATTTGGCGTTGAGGCGAACATCGGCCGTCCGCAGGTGACCTACCGCGAGACGATCCGCAAAACGGTGAAAGAGGTGGAAGGCAAGTTCGTCCGCCAGTCCGGCGGCAAGGGGCAGTACGGCCACGTGGTGCTGACTCTCGAACCGCTGGAACCCGGCAGCGGCTTCGTCTTTGAAGACGCCACCAAAGGCGGGGTGGTGCCGCGGGAGTATATTCCTTCGGTGGAAAAAGGCCTGCGCGAAGCGATGGGCACCGGCGTGCTGGCAGGCTATCCGGTGGTGGACGTCAAGGCGACCCTGACTTTCGGTTCGTATCACGACGTCGACTCCTCGGAAATGGCCTTCCGCATGGCGGCCATTTTCGGCTTCAAGGAGGGGGCACGCAGGGCCGATCCGGTGATTCTCGAACCGGTGATGCATGTGGAGGTGGAAACCCCGGAAGAGTATGCCGGCAATATTATGGGCGATCTCTCCTCCCGCCGCGGCATGGTGCAGGGGATGGAAGAGCGCTTCGGCAGCCAGATCATCCGCGCCGACGTGCCGCTGGCCGAGATGTTCGGCTATTCCACGACGCTACGCTCGATGTCCCAGGGGCGGGCGACCTACAGCATGGAGTTCCATCATTACGCGGAGGCCCCGCGTAACGTGGCGGAGGCGATTATCGCCAGCCGCGCGAAAGGGTAAATAACCGTTCCCGGCCTGCATCGCGCAGTCCGGGAATTTATTTATTCTAAACAATATCCTGCGCGTACTGCCACAGCGCTTTCACCAGCATCAGCTTCTCGTTATTGTCAGCATACTGCTGCTGCAGCGTCTGCAGCTCATCGGCATAAGCCTGCAAAAACTCCGGCGTAAACACCTCCCGACGATGCTCTAACCAGCGCTGCTGCTCGGCTTCATCAAGGCTGCCCGGGAAGTTTCGCGCGCGATAGTTAAACAGCAGGCGCTCGATACGCGGATCGGCGAAGGTAATGTCCAGCGCCGGCAGGTTGCGCGGATCGGTCTCCAGCACAATCTTCATCGCCGCGCGGTCGGCATTGCTGAAGAAGCCGTTGTAGAGCTGGGTATCGACGTTATCGGAAGGCACAAACGGCTCCGCTTCGGCGAAAATGGCCACCACTTTTTCCCGCACCTGCGGCTGGCCGCGCAGCAGCTGCAGGTTATCGAGGCAGCGCTGGCGGTCGATGCCCAGACGCTCCGCATCTTCCGGGCGCAGAGTATTGGCCTTGGCCAGCACCGGGCATTTATTGAGGTGGACCAGCTTGATCGGCACCGCCGGCAGGTCGCCGAGGTCGGCTTTGGCGGTATACAGCCGCTCGCGCAGCGCGTCGGCATCCAGCTCCAGCAGCGGCGACATATCGCCGGCAAGGTCAACCATAATCACCGCATTGCGATTCTCCGGATGCCACGCCAGCGGAGCGACCCAGCTGGTGTTGCCGCGCGCGGCGCCGAACATCCCGGAGACGTGGACCAGCGGCGTCATCTGCGGCACGTCAATCAGCGTCGCCAGCTTGCGCTTGTTGCGGAAGGTGTAAAGGTAGTCGAACAGGCGCGGCTGCCGGGTTTTGACCAGCCTGGCCATGGCGATAGTGGCATACACGTCGGCCATCGCATCGTGGGCGTTACTGTGCTCGATGCCGTTGGCCACGGTCAGATGCTCAAGGCGAAAGCTGGGCAGGCCGTCGTCGTTTTCCGGCCAGTTGATGCCTTCCGGGCGCAGCGCATAGCAGGCGCGCATCACGTCCAGCAGGTCCCAGCGCGAGTTATCGTGCTGCCAGCTCCAGGCGTAGGGATCGTAGAAGTTGCGATAGAAAATATTGCGGCTGACTTCGTCATCGAAACGCACGTTGTTGTAGCCCACAATGCAGGTCTTTGGCACCGTGAACAGGTCGTGAATGCGGCGGGCAAAGGCGGCTTCGCTGTCGCCTTTGGCGATCGCTTCCTGCGGCGTGATGCCGGTAATCATCACCGCCTGCGGCTGCGGCAGATAGTCGTCGGCCGGCTTGCAGTAGAACACCTCGGGCTCGCCGATGACGTTGAGATCCGCGTCGGTGCGGATAGCGGCAAACTGCGCCGGCCGGTCAAGGGACGGGCGGGTGCCAAAGGTTTCGTAGTCGTGGAATAAAAATCCGGGCTGATTGGCGCTATCTTGCATAGTCTGTCTATTTTCCGTGGTGGTTGGCGTCCGTACTCTAAATCGTTCGCGGTAAGCGATAAATCTGTCCGCAACGGGTCTGCACGCCGTGTCGCAGCGGCCCGTAAGGCCGGTGCTCAGGGAAGAGCCGTGTCATAACGCCAACGCATATGCTGCTGAAGTATGACGCGCTATGGTAAACGATTTGCCCGGGCATCAGAAGGGCGTCGGCCGCGCAGGGCGTTTATCGTGTCATATTTTCTTGCAATTAAACCATGATATGAAAGGAGAATTTCCGTAAAAAGGACGGCGAATCTGTAAATCTTGAGGATATGCCGTTGAAAGGCCGTTTTTTTATTGCCGTAACTTTGCTCGCTTCGAGCGTTTCCTGCGCCTTTGCCGCAAATGATTTTCCCGTCACCGTGACGCCGCCTTCCATCCAGGCAGGCTCCTGGGTGCTGATGGACTACACCACCGGTCAGATCCTGACCGCCGGTAACGAACATCAGCAGCGCAACCCCGCCAGCCTGACGAAACTTATGACCGGCTACGTCGTTGACCGCGCCATCGACAGCCACCGCATCACCTTTGACGATATGGTCACCGTCGGCAAAGACGCCTGGGCGAAGGGCAATCCGGTATTCGATGGTTCATCGCTGATGTTCCTCAAGCCCGGCGATCGGCTCAGCGTCCGCGATTTAAGCCGCGGGCTTATCGTTGACTCCGGGAACGACGCCTGCGTGGCGCTGGCCGACTACGTTGCAGGCGGCCAGCCGCAGTTCGTCGCCCTGATGAACGAATACGTGCAAAAACTGCACCTGCAGGATACCCATTTTGAAACCGTACACGGGCTGGACGCGCCGGGGCAGCATAGCTCGGCCTACGATCTGGCGGTCCTGTCGCGGGCGATTATTCACGGCGAGCCTGACGTGTACCATATGTACAGTCAGAAAAGCCTGACGTGGAACGGGATCACCCAGCAGAATCGCAACGGCCTGCTGTGGGATAAAACCATGAACGTCGATGGCCTGAAAACCGGCCATACCTCTGGCGCCGGTTTTAACCTTATTGCTTCTGCCGTTGACGGCCAGCGCCGCCTGATTGCGGTGGTGATGGGGGCCGAGAGCCCGAAAGGGCGAGAGCAGCAGGCGGCCAAACTGCTGCACTGGGGCCAGCAAAACTTCGACACCGTCCAGGTCCTGCAAAAAGGCAAAAAAGTGGGCAGCGAGCACATCTGGTATGGCGATAAGGACCAGATCCAGCTCGGCACCGACCAGGACTTCTGGTTAGCGCTGCCGAAGTCGGAGGTTTCGCGGATCAAGGCCAAATATGTGCTGGATCAGAAAGAGCTGGAAGCGCCGATCGCCGCCAATCAGCGGGTCGGCGAAATTTCGCTCTATGACGGCGACAAGGTCGTGGCCCACTGGCCGCTGGTGACGCTGGAAAGCGTTGGCAAGGGCGGCGTATTCTCACGCATGAGCGATTATCTGCATCACAAGCTGTAGCTCCCGGCGCCGCTCTCCTGCGGAGCGGCATCCTTTCTCACCCCACGCCGTTGTGGCACTGGTTGGCGATTCGTTTAGTTTCAGTCAATTACCTTACCTGCTCACCCTTTAAGGAGATTCTCCGGCGCCCGTGCGCCTGAAATGGAGCTGGGAAGATGAAATTTTTCGCGCGTAGTGCGCTTTCTCTGGGGCTTGCGGCCGTTTTGAGTCCCGCAGGCTTTGCCTCTGGTCTGGTTCTGGCCGATAACGACGTCCGCAATGATTTAGCCTGGTTATCCGATCGCGGAACCCTGTCGTTGAGTTTATCGACATGGCCCCTGAGCGAAGAGGAGATCGGCCGCGCGCTGGCCAACGCTCATCCGACGACGCCCGCAGAGAGGGTGGTGCTGAGCCGGGTGAACCAGCGCCTGAGGGCGCTAAAAGCCGACCTGCGCGTCACCGGCTATAGCTCAACCGACCGGCCGGGAACGCCGCAGGGCTTCGCCGAGTCCCGGCCTGCCGACCACTCGCTCTCCGTCGCGCTGAATAACAGCGGCGAATGGTGGGACCTGCACCTGCAGGGCAACGTTGAAGGAGACAAGCGCATCGGCAACGGCTCCAACGTCAACGCCAACGGCGCCTACGGGGCGGTAAAGCTGTGGAACCAGTGGCTGGCGTTTGGGCAAATTCCGCAGTGGTGGGGCCCCGGCTACGAGGGGAGCCTGATTCGTTCCGACGCCGCGCGGCCGATGACCGGCTTTTTGCTGCAGCGCGCCGAGCAGCTGGCTCCGCAGAGCGCCTGGCTAAGCTGGATTGGCCCCTGGCAGTACCAGCTTTCCGCCAGCCAGATGAGCCAGTACGCGGCGGTACCCCATACTAAAATTTTCGGCGGCCGCCTGACGGTCTCACCCTTTACCTCGCTGGAGCTGGGCGCCTCGCGCATTATGCAGTGGGGCGGCGAGGGGCGCCCGTCCTCCTTTGGCAGCTTCTGGGAGGGACTTACCGGGCGCGATAACACCGGTGATTCGGCGGACGATCCGGGCAATCAGCTGGCGGGATTTGATTTTAAACTCAAGCTGGCGCCGACCACCGGCTGGCCGGTAAGCGTCTACGGGCAGATGATCGGCGAGGATGAGGCCGGATACCTGCCGTCCGCCCATCTTTACCTCGGCGGCGTCGAAGGGCATCACCAGTGGAACAGCAGCGCGATTAACTGGTATCTGGAGGCGCACGATACCCGCTCAAATATGGGGCGCACCAACTACATCTATAACCACTTTATCTACAAAGATGGCTACTACCAGCAGGGCTATCCATTAGGCGACGCGATGGGCGGCGACGGGCGCCTGTACGCCGGCAAGGTCGAGCTGGTGACGGAAGAGAATCAGCGCTGGAGCGCACGGCTGATCTACGCCGAGGTGAACCCGAAAAATCAGCGGATTAATAAAGCCTTCCCGCACGCCGATACCCTAAAAGGCGTGCAGTTAGGCTGGAGCGGGGACGTGATGCCTACCGTGCGTCTCAGCACCTCCGTGTGGTATACCGACGCTAACCACAGCGACAGCGACGATCTGGGAGCCAGCATGGGGATTGAGCTCCCTTTTAGCCTGTAACCGCCGGCGGCGATTTTCGCCGCCACGTTGCGCCTCTTCCCAGCGCAAAGCAGGCCAGCGGCAGAGGCAGGGTGACGATCAGCAGCATCCACAGCAGGGTATAAACCGCGTCAACGCCGTCGTTCTGCAGATTGGTATAGAGTTTGACCGGGATCCCCTGGGGGAAATAGGCAAAGATCATCACAATGCCAAACTCGCCGACGGCGCGTACCCAGGCCAGCGCCACCGCCGAGGCCAGCCCCGGCAGCGCCATCGGCAGGGCGAGAAAACGAAAGCGATTCCAGCCCGTAGCCCCCAGCGTTTGTCCGGCCTCAAGGATCGCCTTCGGCACCGTGGCGAAGGCGGAGCGGGCGACCACGATAAAGTAGGGCAGCGCGCCGTAGACCTGCGCCAGGACAAAGGCGGCGGGATTGTTCACCAGCGTGATCCCCACCCGCGTCAGCCACTGTCCGGCCAGCCCGTAGGGGCCGTAGGCCGAAACCAGTAAAATCCCCATCGCCAGCGGCGGCGTCAGCAGCGGGATCATCAGCAGCAGCTCCGCCAGCAAACGCTGACGACCGCTGGCCTGCGACAGCCACCAGGCGGTCGGCAGGCCTATCGCCACGATCGTCACCAGCGCCAGGCTCCCCAGCCCCATTGACACGAGGATCGCATCATCGTCACGCCAGGCCAGCCGCAGATGCTGCCACGGCGTGACGCTAATGAGGGTAATAAAGGGGACGCTGAGCAGCAGCAGAGCCGGCAGCGCGAGCCAGCCGGCAATGCGTCCGGCGCCTTTTACCTGGCGGATAG
>NZ_JAQGFU010000208.1:0-7015 GCF_030078455.1 Klebsiella sp. Ech2A
GCAGGCGCTGACCAGCGCGGTCAACTGCGCGCCGATCTGGTTCGCCACCCCGCCGCAGGAGCGCGCGGCCATCCTCGAACGCGCGGCGATCCTGATGGAAAGCCAAACGCAGACGCTGATCGGGATTCTGGTGCGCGAAGCGGGTAAAACCTTCAGCAACGCCATCGCCGAAGTTCGCGAAGCGGTGGACTTCCTGCACTACTACGCCGGCCAGGTTCGCGACGACTTTGATAATGAAACCCACCGTCCGCTGGGGCCGGTGGTGTGCATCAGCCCGTGGAACTTCCCGCTGGCAATCTTCACCGGCCAAATTGCCGCCGCACTGGCGGCGGGCAACAGCGTGCTGGCGAAACCCGCCGAGCAGACGCCGCTGATCGCCGCTCAGGGCGTGGCAATTCTGCTGGAGGCCGGCGTCCCGCCGGGCGTTATCCAGCTGCTGCCTGGCCGCGGGGAAACCGTCGGCGCGGCGCTCACCGGCGACCAGCGCGTGCGCGGGGTGATGTTTACCGGCTCCACCGAGGTCGCGACGCTGCTGCAGCGCAACATCGCCAGCCGCCTTGACGCCCAGGGGCGTCCGACGCCGCTGATCGCCGAAACCGGCGGCATGAACGCGATGATCGTCGACTCGTCGGCGCTGACCGAGCAGGTGGTGGTCGACGTGCTGGCCTCCGCCTTCGATAGCGCCGGCCAGCGCTGCTCCGCGCTGCGGGTGCTGTGCCTGCAGGAGGAGATTGCCGACCATACGCTGACCATGCTGCGCGGCGCGATGGGCGAATGCCGGATGGGCAACCCTGGCCGCCTGACCACCGATATCGGGCCGGTGATTGATGCCGAAGCGAAAGAGAATATCGAGCGCCACATTCAGACGCTGCGCGCCAAGGGGCGCAACGTCTTCCAGGCGGTGCGCGAGAACGGTGAGGACGCCCGCGAATGGCAGAGCGGGACCTTCGTTCCGCCGACGCTTATCGAGCTCGACAGCTTTGACGAGCTGAAAAAAGAGGTCTTTGGCCCGGTTCTGCACGTGGTGCGCTACAACCGCAACGCGCTGGATCGGCTGGTTGAGCAGATCAACGCGTCCGGCTACGGCCTGACGCTCGGGGTTCATACCCGCATCGACGAAACCATTGCCCAGGTCACCGGCAGCGCAAAAGTCGGCAACCTGTACGTCAACCGTAATATGGTCGGCGCGGTGGTGGGCGTTCAGCCGTTTGGCGGCGAAGGCCTGTCGGGCACCGGTCCGAAAGCGGGCGGTCCGCTGTATCTGTACCGCCTGCTCTCAAGCCGTCCGCACAACGCCGTCGGCGCCACCCTTGCCCGCCAGGACGCTGAACGTCCGCTGGACGCCCAGCTGAAAACCCTGCTGGAAAAACCGCTGGTTGCCCTGCAGCAGTGGGCCACAGGCCGGCCGGAGCTGCAGGCGCTGTGCCAGCAGTATAGCGAACAGGCGCAGGCCGGCACCCAGCGCCTGCTGCCGGGGCCGACCGGCGAGCGCAACACCCTGACCTTTATCCCCCGCGACCGTGTGCTGTGCGTGGCGGATAATGAACAGGATGCGCTGACCCAGCTGGCGGCGGCTGTCGCCGTCGGCTGCGAGATCCTGTGGCCGGACAACGCCCTGCATCGCGAACTGGCGAAGAAGCTGCCGCGCGAAGTCAGCGAGCGCATCCGCTTCGCCAAAGAGGCCGAGCTCACCGCCCAGGCCTTCGACGCGGTGATTTACCACGGCGACTCCGATCAGCTGCGCGCGCTGTGCGAACAGGTGGCGGCGCGGGACGGGGCGATCGTTTCGGTACAGGGATTCGCCCGCGGCGAAACCAACCTGCTGCTGGAGCGCCTCTATATCGAGCGCTCGCTCAGCGTCAATACCGCGGCGGCGGGCGGAAACGCCAGCCTGATGACCATCGGCTAAGGCCGATTCCCGCAGGCGGCGTCGGGCAAAACCGTAGCCCGCCGCCGGGGGATCGCAGACCTGATGACAGCAGGCCAAAGCTGTGGTTAATTAAGGCTCCCGGACGGGGGCCTTTTTTATGTATGGGAGTGGAACAATGAAACGTACTTTACTCGCGCTTGCCGCCCTGTTAGCAAGCGGTCAGGCGCTGGCGGACGAATGCGCCAACGCCAACAATCAGATCGAGATGAATCAGTGCACGGCGGCGCAGTATCAGGCGGCCGACGTCAAGCTCAACCAGACCTACCAGCAGGCGCTGAAGCGCGCCTCAGGCAGCCAGCAGGCGCTGCTGAAGAAATCCCAGCTGGCGTGGATCGCGCTGCGCGACGCCGACTGCGCGTTTTTGACCTCCGGGTCCGAAGGCGGCACCATCCAGCCGACGCTCGTCAACCAGTGCATGACGGACAAAACCGTGGAGCGCGAATCGTATCTCTCCTCGCTGCTGCAGTGCGAAGAGGGCGATCTGAGCTGCCCGCTGCCGCCGGCCAACTAGCGCACCCGGATCCCTTCCACGATCATCCGCTGCACGTTCTCCACGGTCTGCTGAAAGAACGCTTCATCGCGCAGCGTTGCGCCGGTCACCGCCTCAATCTGGGTGGCAAAATCGGCGTAATGCTGCGTGGTGGCCCAGATCATAAAGATCAGGTGCTGGGGGTCGACCGGCGCCAGCTTGCCGCTTTCAACCCAGCCGGAAACGATCGCCGACTTTTCATCCACCAGCGCTTTCAGATCGCCGGTCAGCTCCCCCATCAGCAGCGGCGCGCCCTGCAGCATCTCAAGGCAGAACAGCTTTGACGCCTGCGGATGGTCGCGGGAGACCTCCAGCTTCAGGCGAATGTACTCGCGGATCGCCACCAGCGGGCTGATATCTTCGCGAAAGGCCTTCAGCGGCGCCAGCCAGATGGTGAGGATCTGCTGCAAAACGGCAACGTACAGCGCCTCTTTCGACGGGTAGTAGTAAAGCAAATTGGTTTTCGATACCCCGGACAGCTCCGCAACCTGCTCAAGCCGCGTGCCGTGAATGCCAAATTGCGAAAACGCGTCCAGCGCGGCGGCGAGGATAGCCTCTTTCTTTGCGCTCACCGCCAGCGAACGCTTGCCGCTTTTTTTCTCGGCGCCCTGTGCCATTTGTTATCTCCTTGTTTCACCGCCATCAGCATAGCAAAAGCCCATCGCCGACACGACCTCCTGCACCCCAATTGCGCATGACTGCCGTTTTTTCGTGCACCGATTTTGACCATTTAGTCTACTTTTTCAGAGCTCACATCCGGCAACTATTAAGCAACACATTAATAACATTGGCTTTTGTAAAACTGGCATCGTCTTTGCTTTATCAGATTAGCGAGGTGGCTCAGGAAGATGCAGGATGCAGCGCCGCACGCCTTCTTGTTTAACGACCGCAAAGAGGTGCATATGAAAATTGGTGTCTTCGTTCCGATCGGCAATAACGGCTGGCTCATTTCCACCCATGCCCCGCAGTACATGCCGACGTTTGAGCTAAATAAAGCGATTGTGCAGAAAGCCGAGCACTACAACTTTGACTTCGCGCTGTCGATGATCAAGCTGCGCGGCTTTGGCGGTAAAACCGAATTCTGGGATCACAATCTCGAATCCTTCACCCTGATGGCGGGCCTGGCGGCGGTGACGTCGCGGATTCAGATCTACGCCACCGCCGCCACCCTGACCCTGCCTCCGGCCATCGTCGCCCGGATGGCCTCCACCATCGACTCTATTTCCGGCGGCCGCTTCGGCGTTAACCTGGTCACCGGCTGGCAAAAGCCGGAGTACGAGCAGATGGGGATCTGGCCGGGTGACGACTATTTCGCCAGCCGCTACGACTATCTCAGCGAATATGTCCAGGTGCTGCGCGATCTGTGGGGGACCGGGAAGAGCGACTTTAAGGGCGACTACTTCACGATGAACGACTGCCGCGTCAGCCCGCAGCCGTCGCAGCCGATGAAGGTTATCTGCGCCGGGCAAAGCGATGCCGGCATGGCCTTCTCCGCCCAGTACGCCGACTACAACTTCTGCTTCGGCAAAGGGGTCAACACCCCGGCCGCCTTCGCCCCGACCGCCGCGCGCATGATGCAGGCGGCGGAAAAAACCGGCCGCGACGTCGGCTCGTACGTGCTGTTTATGGTTATCGCCGACGAAACGGATGAAGCCGCCCGCGCCAAATGGGAGCACTACAAGGCCGGCGCCGACGAAGAGGCGCTGGCGTGGCTCACCGAGCAGAGCCAGAAGGATACCCGCTCCGGCAGCGATACCAACGTCCGCCAGATGGCCGACCCCACCTCGGCGGTCAATATCAACATGGGCACCCTCGTCGGCTCCTACGCCAGCGTCGCCCGCATGCTCGATGAAGTCGCCGCGGTCCCCGGTACCGACGGCGTGCTGCTGACCTTTGACGATTTTCTCTCCGGAATTGACGCCTTCGGCGAGCGCATTCAGCCGCTGATGCGCTGCCGTGACCACATTGCCACCGCTACTCGCGAGGTTGCCTGATGATTACCCTTCCCGCTCGCCCGGAATCCTTAACCTTCGCGGCGCAAAACAGCGCGCTGATCGTGGTGGATATGCAAAACGCCTACGCCAGCCAGGGCGGCTATCTCGATCTGGCCGGGTTTGACGTCTCCGCTACCCGGCCGGTTATCGACAACATCAACACCGCCGTCGCCGCCGCCCGCGCCGCCGGAATGCTGATTATCTGGTTCCAGAACGGCTGGGACGACCAGTACATGGAGGCCGGCGGCCCCGGCTCGCCCAATTACCATAAATCCAACGCCCTGAAGACCATGCGCCGCCGCCCCGAGCTGCAGGGCAAGCTACTGGCTAAAGGCGGCTGGGATTACCAGCTAGTCGATGAGCTCAGGCCGCAGCCGGGCGACGTGGTGCTGCCGAAACCGCGCTACAGCGGCTTCTACAACACCCAGCTGGACAGCATTTTGCGCAGCCGCGGCGTTCGCCACCTGGTGTTCACCGGTATCGCCACTAACGTCTGCGTGGAGTCCACCCTGCGCGACGGCTTCTTCCTTGAATATTTCGGCATCGTGCTGGAGGACGCCACCCATCAGGCCGGACCGGCCTTCGCCCAGCAGGCGGCGCTGTTCAATATTGAGACCTTCTTTGGCTGGGTCAGCGACGTCGCCAGCTTCTGCGATGCCCTGCAGCCCGCCAGCCCCATCCCGTTCCCGGAGGAGAAACGTTATGCCTAAACAGGTCATTATTCCACCCGGCACCACCGCGCCGATCGCCCCTTTCGTTCCCGGCACGCTGGCCGATGGCGTGGTGTACGTCTCCGGTACGCTGCCGTTCGATAAGCAAAACAACGTGGTCTATATCGGCGACCCAAAGGCGCAAACCCGTCACGTTCTGGAGACCATCCGCAGCGTTATCGAAACGGCGGGGGGCAGTATGGAGGATGTGACCTTCAACAGCATCTTTATCACCGACTGGAAAAACTACGCCGCGATTAACGAAGTTTACGCCGAGTTCTTCCCCGGCGATAAGCCGGCCCGGTTCTGCATTCAGTGCGGCCTGGTGAAGCCTGAGGCGCTGGTGGAGATCGCCACGGTGGCGCATATCGGGAAGCCGGCGCTATGAAGCTCAATATCGCCCCAGCGCCCTATGCGGGCGCCCCGGTTGTGGTGCTGAGCGCCGGGCTGGGCGGCGCCGGCGGCTACTGGACCGCGCAGCGCGCGCCGCTGGCAGAGCGATACCAGCTGGTGACCTATGACCAGAACGGCACCGGCGAAAACGCCGGCCCGCTGCCCGCCGCCTACGGCATGGCCACCATGGCCCAGGAGCTGTGGCAGGCGCTGGAGAAGGCCGGGATCACGCGCTTCGCGCTGGTGGGCCATGCGCTGGGCGGGCTGATCAGCCTGCAGCTGGCGCTCGACAAACCCCGGGCGGTCAGCGCCCTGGTGCTGGTTAACGCCTGGCTGACGCTGTCGACCCACACTCGCCGCTGCTTCCAGGTGCGCGAGCGCCTGCTGCATACCGGCGGCGCCCAGGCGTGGGTGGAGGCGCAGCCGCTGTTCCTCTATCCGGCGGAGTGGATGGCCGCGCGCGCGCCGCGCATGGAGGCGGAGGACGCCCTCGCGCTCAGCCATTTTCAGGGTAAGGACAACCTGCTGAAGCGGCTACAGGCGCTGAAGCAGGCCGATTTTTCTCGTCAGGCGGCGGCGGTGACCTGTCCGACCCTGATGATCAGCGCCCGTGACGATCTGCTGGTGCCCGCCTCCTGCTCGCGCGCGCTGCAGGCCGCGATCCCGGGCAGCCAGCTGGTGGAGATGGCCTGGGGCGGCCATGCTTGTAACGTCACCGATACCGATACCTTTAACCCTATTTTATGCGACGGGCTGGCCGCAATGCTGCCCGCCGGCCAGGAGAGTTTATGAGTGAGAGAATTAGCCAAAGCGCGTGCGACACGCTGTTCAGCCACGCCAGAACCCACGGCAGCTGGCTGGATAAGCCGGTGTCCGACGGCCTGCTGGAGGAGATTTACGCGCTGATGAAAATGGGCCCGACCTCGGCCAACTGCTCGCCGGCGCGGATCGTGTTTGTCCGCACCCCGGAGGGCAAAGAGAAGCTGCGCCCGACGCTCTCCAGCGGCAATCTGCAAAAAACCCTCAGCGCGCCGGTCACCGCCATCGTGGCCTGGGACAGCGCCTTTTACGATCGCCTGCCGGCGCTGTTCCCCCACGGCGACGCCCGCAGCTGGTTTACCTCCAGCCCCCAGCACGCCGAGGAGACCGCGTTTCGCAATAGCTCCCTGCAGGCGGCCTATCTGATTTTCGCCTGCCGCGCCCTCGGCCTGGATACCGGGCCGATGTCGGGATTCGATCGGGAAAAGGTCGACGCGGCCTTCTTTGCCGGGAGCGGCTGGAAAAGCAACCTGTTGATTAACATCGGCTATGGCGATGAGACAAAGCTCTACGATCGCCTGCCGCGTCTCTCCTTTGACGACGCCTGCCGGCTGGCATAAGGAGCCTCCATGCCTATTGCGGATAAACAAAGCTTTCGCGACGCCATGGCCCAGGTCGGCGCCGCGGTGAACATTATTAC
>NZ_JAQGFU010000209.1:0-6972 GCF_030078455.1 Klebsiella sp. Ech2A
GGAGGATTTTCAGCATCGAACCCTGTTTACCGGCCACCTCAACCAGCTCGCGCGCCAGCAGTGGCTGGCAGGCGACGTCGATTTTTGCCGCTGGAACGTGCACCCCACCGTCAGCTGCCTGCAAACGCTGATCTCCCGGCTCTCCTGCCGCTACTTTATGCCGCTGTTTACCGCCATTGAGAGCCCGCTTCTGTGGCAGCAGGCGCTGGGCTGCCAAATCATGACTCATCCGACGATCGAGATGGAACTATGCCAATAATCTGTAAGCCTTTTGTCTTCGTTCGCCACGGCGAAACGGCCCTTAACCGGGATAAATTAATCGGCGGAAGTACGGACGTACCGCTCACCGAGGAGGGCGAACTGCAGGCGCAGGAGGCCCGCGCGCTGCTGGGCCGCTATCGCTGGAACGGCGTCGCCGTCAGCCCGCTGCTGCGCGCGCGACAAACGGCCGAGCTGGCGCTCCCCGACGTGCCCTATACGGTGTTCGACGATCTGCGCGAGCGGGACTGGGGGGAGTTAGAGCGCCGGCCGTGGACGGAGCAGCCGCCGTATGAGGAGACGCCGCCCGGCGGCGAAAGCTGGGAAGCGTTTTGCCATCGGGTGACCGGCGCGCTAAATACGATCCTGACGCAGTATGAGCGTCCGTTAATTATCGCTCATTCCGGCGTGTTTCGGGTGCTGCGCCGCTATGCGCTCGGTACGCCTTACGGCATCCGGCTCGGTAACGTGGTGCCGATGTGGATTTCGCCCGGACAGCAGCCTAACGAGTGGCGCATCGTCCCGCTGGAGGAAGCCGACGAGCGCTAAGCCCGCGCGACGGGGATGCTGGCGGGATCGCCAGCAAACCCGCCGGAACCTCCGTCCCACCAGCGCCGCCTGAAAACGGAACCCACCGCTTTATCCGCCCAGCAGACCCGCAGCAGCGATGAACAGCAGCGGCCTCTCGCACCAGCCCGTCTCAGGCGCAGGAAGCCGGCGCCAGCCTCCCTTTGAACGCTTCCGGCGCCGCGGCGGCTAAAAAGCTTATTGAAAATGAGAATCATTTATGTGATTTATAGTGGCTTTGATGCAGGCTCCTCAGGGAAAAGTTAATGTCCAATATTGAGCTGCAGGTGCTGTTTGAGCGTCATGCCCAGCCGCTGTTGGCGTATCTGAAAAGCCAGCTGCACGATGCGCAGCTGGCCGACGATTTGATGCAGGAGAGTTTTGCCCGCCTCTTCGAACACTATCCACAGGGAAAAATTCAGGACAGCGAATCCTATCTGTTCCGTACGGCGAGGAATCTGCTGTTCGATCATTACCGCCAGCTGCAGCGGCGGCAAACCATGGCATTCAGCGATGATGAGATGGCCCACTTTCCCAGCGACGATCCGGGCGCTGAACAGCGCGCGATTGACCAGCAGCAGGTTGAGCGGATTGTCGGCCAGCTGCTGAGCCTGCCGGAACGGACGCAGGCTATTTTTCGCCTCAGCCGGCTCGAAGGAGTGCCGCAGGCGGAGATTGCGACGCGGCTGGGCGTATCGCTCAGCACCGTAGAAAAACATCTGGCGCAGGCGCTGGCAACCCTGATGTGCGGAATACAGAAATAATGGCATTTTTTTTACGGGTTTTACCTGGTTCAAACGTCTTAATGATTAACCCGGATAGTCAGGAAGCAGTGAAATGAGTCAGTTGAGTGAGGCAATACGTCAGCAGGCCGCGCTATGGGCTGTGAAAATGGCCGAGCGGTCGCTGACCGACGATGAGGAGCGGGCGATGGCCGCGTGGCGGGAGGCGGATCCGCAGCACGCCGACGCGCTGATTCAGGCGCAGCAGCTGTGGCTGATGCTCGGGACGCTGCCGCGAGCGACGCCGGCCGCCCGCGAAGCGGATGGGCCATCTGCCACGGTGGTACCTTTGCCCGTCCCGGCGGCGGCGAGCGTTCGTCCCCGCTGGCGCTCCTGGGCGACGGCCGCCGTCGTGGTGCTGGCGTCCCTGCCGGTACTGTTGATGCTTCCCGACGCCTGGCTGCGCTGGCAGGCCGATTATTACACCGCCGCCGGCGAAATTCGCCAGGTGACGCTGCCGGACGGCAGCCGGGTCGATCTCGATAGCCGCAGCGCCATCGAGCTGCATTTCAACGCCGGGGAGCGGCGCGTTACGCTGCTGTCCGGCAACGCCTGGTTTACCGTCGCCCCGCTGAGCAGCCGCGAGACGCGGCCCTTTCGCGTAGAGGCGAACGGCGGCGTTACGCAGGCGTTAGGGACGCAGTTCAGCGTCGATCTTGACGACAGCGGGGCGGACGTGGCGGTGCATGAGCACAGCGTGCGGGTCAGCTATAAAGGGCAATCGCTGGTGCTGGATGAGCAGCAGGGCGCGCGCTATGCCGATAATCGCCTGACGCGGCGGCCGGTTTCGCCGGCGCAGTTCGCCTGGCGGCGCGGCTGGCTGATTATCGACGGGCTGCCGGTAGGCGAGGCGGTGGCGCGGATAAATCGCTACCAGAGCCAGCGGGTTATCGTCGTCAATCCGGCGCTGAGAAAGCGGACCGTCAGCGGCGCCTTCGCGCTCAAGGATCCTGAACGCGCCGTTGAAACCCTGCGCCAGACGCTGGGGGCGAAGCAGATGAGGCTGCCGGGAATGACCCTGCTGTACTAGGTTGTGCGGGCGTTTTTGTGGGCCCATTTTTATATTTTTACTTTTTCTAAAAAATTTTTACGGGTTTGTGTACGTCGTTCGTCTTTATTGTTGAATGAGATTGATTACCATTATCAACGATAATCGAGTACACACATGCACCCATTACAGCCCCAATTTTGCAAAAGCCGTCGTCGCCTTGCTTTTGCCATATCGCTGACGTTAGCGCTGACCGCGCCAGCGCTGAGCCAGGCCGCAGCGGCGGCAACGGAAGCGGTAAAACAGAACAAAACCTTCGCCATTCCCCCGCAATCTCTGCAAAGCGCGCTGCTGCGATTTGGCGAGCAGTCCGGCGTGCAGATTTTTTTTGAAGACAGTACGGTGCAGGGGATGAAGTCGCAGCCGCTGAACGGCACGATGCCGATCGCCGCCGCGCTGCGCCAGCTGATTGGCAACAACGCCGTGGCGCCGGAATTTACCGCCGACGGGCAGATTATTCTCCGCGCGCGGCGCGCCGATGAAACCCGCATCGGTGGGCCGGTGAGCGACGATACCTTAACCGTGACCGCCACCATAAATTATTCTGCGGATGACTGGGTCTACGAACAGCCCCGCTCCGTCAGCGTTATCGACCGCAAGAAGATGGACGACCGGCCGGCGCGGCACGCGGCGGATATCCTCGAGCAGACGGCCGGCGTTTACTCCAGCGTGAGCCAGCAGGATCCGGCCCTGTCGGTGAATATTCGCGGGATGCAGGACTACGGCCGCGTCAACATGAACATCGACGGGATGCGGCAGAATTTCCAGAAAAGCGGCCACGGCCAGCGTAACGGCACCATGTACATCGATCCGGAGCTGCTGAGCGGGGTCACCGTCGAAAAAGGCACCACCGGCGGCATGGGTAGCGCCGGCACGCTGGGCGGCATCGCCACCTTTAACACCCTCAACGCCAGCGACTTTATCTATGACGGCAAAGAGCTGGGCGGCAAGCTGCACGCCAGCACCGGCGATAACGGCACCCGCTTTATCGGCAGCGGCGCGCTGGCGTGGGGCAATGAGACGGGAGATATTCTGCTGGCCGCCAGCGAGCGCCACCTGAGCGACTACTGGCCGGGCAATAAGGGCGATATCGGCGACATCCGCGTCAATAACGACACCGGCAACTACGATCGCTATGCCAGCGCGTTAAAAAATAATCAGATTACCGACAGCCGCTACAAGATGCTGTCGCGGATGGCGAAGGTGGGCTGGAATCTGCCCGCTAACCAGCGCCTGCAGCTGAGCTATCTGCAAACCCAGGTGAGCTCGCCGACGGCCAGCACCCTGACCGCCGTCGGCGAAGGCGATGACCGGACGCTGGGCTGGAAGCAGAGCGGCTACGACGTGGTGATGGCGCGCAACGTCGCCCTCGACTACAGCCTCGCGCCCTACGATCGCGACTGGCTCGATCTGCACGCCAAGCTCTACTACGTCGATACCGACTCGAACAGCGATACTTACGGCAGCGGGACGACGGCGGATTACTGGACGCAAACCCGCCTGCGCACCTACGGCGCCCAGCTGCAAAACACCTCGCACTTCTCGCTGGCCCCGGCGCACGGGCTGAAGGCGAACTACGGCGCCGAGTTTTACTATGACAAAGCCACCAGCCGCTCAACGTCTGAGGATATGGAGGGCGTGACGCCCGGCGGAAACCGGTCGATATTCAGCCTGTTCTCGACGCTGACCTACGAGTACGACGACTGGCTCACCGTCGAAGGCGGGCTGCGCTATGACCGCTATCGCCTGCGCGGCACCACCGGCATGAACTACCCGGAAGCGACCTACACCATCGATAACCCCTGCACCTCGCGTCGTCTGAGCGGCTGCCTCATCTCCAGCTCTTACCATGAATGGCTGGTGGATCGCGAAGAGTCCCGGGTGTCGCCGACGCTGGCGCTGGCGGTGAAGCCGGGCGTCGACTGGCTGGAGCTGTATACCACCTACGGCCGCTCCTGGCGTCCGCCGGCGATTACCGAAACCCTGACCAGCGGCAGCGCCCACGGCGACTCCACGCAGTATCCCAACCCGTTCCTGCAGGCGGAACGCTCCCGCGCCTGGGAAGTGGGGGTGAACCTGCTGAAAGGCGGTCTGCTGCAGGAGGAGGATCGCCTGGCGGTCAAGGTGGCCTACTTCGATACCAAGGTGTCGAACTATATCAGCATGGCGATTAACCGCGAAAAGCCGGGCATTACGCAGCCGGGGCTGGGCAACACCGCGTACGTCAATAACCTCAACACCACCCGTTTTCGCGGGATCGAGTATCAGCTGAACTACGATGCGGGCTTTGTTTATACCGATTTCACCTACACGCACATGATCGGCAAAAACGAATTTTGCTCGCGGAAAGCGTGGCTGGGCGGGAAGCAGCAGGGCGCCGGCAGCGCCAATAACTGGTACTGGGAAGATAATGATGAGGCGAACAACTTCGTGACCTGCGACGGCGGCAGCCAGTTCAGCTCCGCCGCGTTTCTCCCCGGCGATCGCGGCTCGTTTACCCTCGGCGGTCGCGCCTTTGACCGCAAGCTCGACGCCGGCGTCACGGTGCGCTTTGCGCCGGGCTATCAGGATCACAGCGTGCCGAGCAACTACCCCTATCTGGCCGACTGGCCGCGCTACACCCTGTTTGACCTTTACGCCAGCTATCGCGTGACCGACAACCTGACGCTGCGCGGCTCCGTGGAGAACGTCTCCAACCGCGCCTACGTGGTCAGCTACGGCGAAACCCTGGGCAATACCTTAGGCCGCGGACGCACCGTGCAGGGTGGCATCGAATACCGCTTTTAACCCCCGTATGACGCGGCGTAGTTCGGACGTGCTCTGCACGTAAAAAGGCCGCGATATCTGTAATATCAGGAGACCAATATGGCATTTTCAGTGGATTACGACAGCTCTGTAGGCAGCTATAGCATTCATGATTATCTGGCTGAATGGTCAGCCACGTTTGGTGACGTTAACCATACCAACGGTAACGTGGACGATAGCAACTCCGGCGGCTTCTACGGCGGTTCGCTGTCCGGAAGCCAGTACGCTATCACCAGCACCGCGAACAACATCACCTCATTCGTGGCGGAAGGAAACCTAACCTATACCCTGTTTGCCGACCCGGCGCACACGCTGTACGGCTCCCTTGACGGCCTGTCGTTCGGCGACGGCCTGCAGGGCGGCAGCTCTTCGCCTTACAACATCCAGGCGCTGGACGTTAGCTTCAGCGGGCTCGGCCTGAGCAGCGCGCAGTCCGAAGGTCATGACGGCATCGTGCATGAGGTGGTGTACGGCCTGATGTCCGGTGATACCAGCGCGCTGGAAACGGCGCTGAACGGCATCCTTGACCAGTACAACCTGAGCATCGACTCGACCTTCGATCAGATCGCGGCGGTCGTGGGCACATCGGCAACCGCAGACCATACGGACCTGCTGGCGGCTTAACCCTTCCGTTTCCCCGCCGCGGCGGGGAAACGGTTCAGGCAGGAGAAAGAATGAGCGAAACTCAGGTGCCTCAGGCGGGACGGCAGGAGATTCTGGCGGCGCTCGCGACCTGCCGGCGCGGCTTCTGGTGCGTGGCGCTGTTCACCGCGGCAATCAATATTCTGATGCTCTCGCCGGCGCTGTATATGCTGCAGGTCTACGATCGCGTACTGCCGTCCGGCAACCTTATGACGCTGACGATGCTGACCCTGATGATCGTCGGGCTGCTGCTGTTTCTTGGCCTGATGGAGTGGGTGCGCAGCGGGCTGGTTATCCGCCTCGGCGCGCAGCTGGATATGCGTCTTAACGCGCGGGTTTTTGACGCCGCGTTCGGCACCAACCTAAAAACCGGCAACGTCCTGGCAGGCCAGGCGCTAAACGACCTCACCAGCTTACGCCAGTTCGCGACCGGCAGCGCGCTGTTCGCCTTTTTTGACGCCCCCTGGTTCCCTCTCTATCTGCTGGTGGTTTATCTGCTGCATCCGTGGCTTGGCGTTCTGGCGACCCTCGGCGCGGCGCTGCTGCTGGCGCTGGCCTGGCTCAATCTGCGCCTGAGCCAGCCGCTGCTGGAGCGGGCGGGAAAGGTGGCGCTCCACGCCAGCCAGCGGGCCAACGGCCAGCTGCGGCAGGCCGAAGCAATAGAGGCGATGGGGATGCTGCAAACTCTGCGTCAGCGCTGGCGCTGCCGGCACGCCGAGTTTTTACATTTGCAAAGCCGCGGCAGCGAGAGAATGGCGCTGATCACCTCCCTGACGCGCACGCTGCGCCTGGCCCTGCAGTCGCTGATGCTCGGCTGCGGCGCGCTGCTGGCGGTCAACGGCGATATCACCTCCGGCATGATGATTTCCG
>NZ_JAQGFU010000020.1:0-50565 GCF_030078455.1 Klebsiella sp. Ech2A
CGCCTGCACAGCCGCCTCACCGACTTCATGCTGATTGCCGTCGCGCTGCTGCTGCTGCTGCCGCCGCTGCTGGCGGTCGTCATCGACGGCCTGAATAACAATCTGGCGCGGGTGCTGGCCCAGCCTGAGCTATGGCAAGCCCTGGCGACCTCCCTGCGCATCGCGCTGGCCGCCGGCATACTCAGCGTTATCCTGACGATGATGCTGCTGTGGAGCAGCCGCGAGCTGCGCATCCGCAGCCGACCGCTGACCGGCCAGGCGCTGGAGCTCAGCGGGATGCTGATCCTCGCCATGCCGGGGATTGTGCTCGCGACCGGCTTCTTTTTACTGCTCAATAATAGCGTTGGCCTGCCCGACTCCGCCGACGGCATCGTTATCTTCACCAATGCGCTGATGGCCATCCCCTACGCGCTGAAGGTGCTGGAAAACCCGATGCGCGACGTCGCCGTGCACTACGGCATGCTCTGCGGCTCGCTGGGAATAAGCGGCTTTACCCGCCTGAGGGTCGTTGAGCTGCGCGCCCTGAAGCGCCCGCTGGCCCAGGCGCTGGCCTTTGCCTGCGTGCTGTCGATCGGTGATTTCGGCGTGGTGGCGCTGTTCGGCAACGACGATTTCCGCACCCTGCCGTTCTATCTGTATCAGCAGATTGGCGCCTATCGCAGCCAGGACGGCGCCGTGACCGCCCTGCTGCTGCTGGCGCTGTGCTTTGTCCTCTTTACCGTGATTGAGAAGCTACCGGGGCGTGATGTTAAAACTGAATGATGTAACCTGGCTGTACCAACACCTGCCGATGCGTTTCACCCTTTCCGTACGGCGGGGCGAACGCATTGCGGTGCTCGGCCCCAGCGGGGCGGGAAAAAGCACGCTGCTGAACCTGATCGCCGGCTTTTTGCCGCCGGCGAGCGGCAGCATCGTCATTGACGGCGAGCCGCATACCGCGACGCCGCCCGCCCGTCGCCCGGTATCCATGCTGTTTCAGGAAAATAACCTCTTCAACCATCTCACCATCCGGCAGAACATCGGCCTCGGCATGCACCCCGGCCTTAAGCTGAGCGCCGGGCAAAACGCCAGCCTGCTGGCCATTGCCGAACAGATGGGCATCGATTCCCTGCTGGAGAGACTTCCCGGCGAGCTCTCCGGCGGCCAGCGCCAGCGCGCGGCGCTGGCGCGCTGTCTGGTGCGCGAGCAGCCGATACTGCTGCTGGATGAGCCGTTTTCCGCGCTCGATCCGGCGCTACGCCAGGAGATGCTGACTTTGGTTGCGGAGGTTTGCCAGCGCCGTAGTTTGACGCTGCTGATGGTGTCGCATAGCGTGGAGGATGCCGCCCGCATCGCCCCCCGGTCGCTGGTGGTGGCCGACGGGCGCATCACCTGGGATGGCGCCACCGATGCGCTCTTAAGCGGCAGCAGCAGCGCCTCTCATCTGCTCGGGATCAGCGCGCGATAACCTGGTGCAGAATATTGAGATAGACCGGCATTAGCGGGTGGCGAATTACCAGGGTTAACGCCACGCCCGCCAGCACCAGCGCCAGCGGCGACAGCCACAGCAGCCGCGCGCGCGGCAGCAGCCGGGTCAGACGATCGCTTGTTTTCGCGCTACGCCACAGGCGCCAGCAGAGCCAGCCCGCCAGCCACGCCAGCAGCGCGGCGCCCAGCAGCAGCCACTTAAAGCTGGCGCTGTTCTCATCGGCGGGGATATCAATGGCCGCGCCGGCAAGAATGCCCGGCAAAAAGTAGAGCGGCGGCCACAGCAGGCAGCCGATAATATTCGGCAGAATAAATTTCACCACCGGCAGGTCGAGCATCCCGGCAACCATCGGCACCAGCGGCCGCGTCGGCCCGACGAAGCGCCCGATCAGGATCGTGACCATGCTGTGCTGATGCAGCGCGTGCTCGGTCTTATCAAGCAGCGCTTTGTTTTTCTTCATAAACGACCAGCGATGCAGCGGTTTTTTAAACCGCCAGCCGAGCCAGAATGAGATCCAGTCGCCGAATAAACAGCCGACGATCCCCGCCAGCCACGCCTGCCAGAAGTTAACCTCACCGCTGCCGATCAGCGCGCCCAGCCCGGCCATCATCACCGTGCCCGGCAGTATCAGCCCGACCAGCGCCAGCGATTCAAGAAAGGCGACCAGCATCACGGCTATCAGCGAGTAGACCGTGGATTGGGTGATAAAATGTTCCAGCAATGCTTGCATAGTGTGCCCGGTTTAAAAACGAAGCACGGATTCTCCAGAGCCGTCGCGCCTTCGTCAAGCCATCAATTGTCTGAATAGTTTACCGGTTGTGACAATTTTCCGGGGCATCATTTCGCTTTATTTACGTTTTATTCACATCCCGCACGGAATTCACTCGGGCTGGCGCCGGTGCATTTTTTAAATACCCGCGAGAAATAGAGCTGATCTTCAAAGCCAACGTTGCGTCCCACCGTCGCGATGGGCATTCGCGTGGTGCTCAGCAGCAGCTTGGCCTGGCTGATCCGCTGATCCTCCCGCCACCCCAGCACGCTAATGCCCAGCTGCTGGCGGAACAGGTGCGACAGCCGCGACGGCGACAGGCACACGTGCTGGGCGACGCTGGCGATATCAAAATGGCTGTCCGCCAGGTGATCGCTAATGTACTGGCAAGCGTCGCGAACCCGGTTATCCAGCGGCGGATAGAGAGATTCGTTAATGGCCTCCATGCGCCGCAGCAGCAGCTGTTCCAGCAGGTTGATCGCCAGCAGCTCAGAGTAGCGCCCGGCTCCCTGTCCGGCGTCAACGATCTGGCCGAAAAGCTCGCCAAAGCGCGTCTGCCACTGCTCATCGGGACGGAAAAATCCGGTGTGGGCGAAAATCGTCGGCCAGTTCAGCCACTCATGCCAGTAGGCCCGCGGGCGGAAGTAGACCCACTGGTGATACCACTCGCGGGCATCAGGATGGCGGCCGTAGTGATGAATCTCCCCCGGCGGGAAGAGTAAAATATCGCCAGGCCGGCAGATAAACTGCTCGTCCTGGTTGTTGATCACCCCTTCACCGCGGATCGTCAGATTGAGGATGAAGCCTTTCATGCCGAGCGGGCGGTCAATAAAGAAATCCAGATAGCCTTCCGCATCAATCGGCGTCAGCCCCGTCACCAGGTGGGCGTTAAAAGAGTAGCCCGGTAGCAAAGGATCGTTTTGTGTTTCAGCCATAAACTCAGCTCTCCCGGAGAGGTACTGGACACCAATTGTCCATATTCGTTATTTTATCGCTAAGCGCGCTTCCCGTAATGGGATGCGGGTTGAAATTCGAATTAAAACCCGCCTGATTTCAGCAAAAATCGACAACAACGCTCAACGTAAGCCATTCCAGCGCCTAACAAAAGTGTCTATAAATACGGCAGAAAAGTCCACATTGAATATTTGCACGGCGTCACACTTTGCGATGGCATAGCAATATAATCCATAAGATTAGCGAATACGGCCTGACGGTTTTTCCTGAGGATATCTACTGTTTCACCATGAATGGTTTTCAGCATGGAGTAACAGCATGGCAATTGCGATTGGCCTCGATTTTGGTAGTGATTCAGTTCGCGCTCTGGCGGTGGAATGCGCCACCGGCGAAGAGCTCGCCTCCGGCGTAGAGTGGTACCCGCGCTGGCAGGAGGGGCTGTTTTGCGACGCCCCGAATAATCAGTTTCGCCACCATCCGCGTGATTACATTGAATCAATGGAAGCCGCGCTGAAAAGCGTGCTGGCGCTGCTGAGCCCCGAGCAGCGCGCCGCCGTCGTCGGTATCGGCGTTGACAGCACCGGCTCGACGCCGGCGCCGATTGACGCCGACGGCAACGTGCTGGCCCTGCGGGAAGAGTTCGCCAACAACCCGAATGCGATGTTCGTGCTGTGGAAAGACCATACCGCGGTGGAAGAGGCGGAGGCCATCACCCGCCTGTGCCACCAGCCGGGCAAAGAGGACTACTCCCGCTATATCGGCGGCATCTACTCCAGCGAATGGTTCTGGGCCAAGATCCTCCACGTCACCCGTCAGGATAGCGCCGTTGCGCAGGCAGCAGCCTCATGGATTGAGCTGTGCGACTGGGTTCCGGCGCTGCTCTCCGCGACCACCCGCCCGCAGGATATTCGCCGCGGCCGCTGCAGCGCCGGGCACAAATCCCTGTGGCACGCCGACTGGGACGGCCTGCCGCCGGCCAGCTTCTTCGACGAGCTCGACCCGATTATCAATCAGCACCTCAGCTGGCCGCTGTTTAGCGACACCTGGACCGCCGACGTGCCGGTCGGCACGCTTAGCGCCGAATGGGCGCAGCGCCTGGGTCTGGCGGAAACGGTGACCATCTCCGGCGGCGCCTTCGACTGCCATATGGGCGCGGTGGGCGCCGGCGCGCAGCCGAATACGCTGGTTAAGGTTATCGGCACCTCCACCTGCGACATCCTCATTGCCGATAAGCACAGCGTTGGCTCCCGCACGGTGAAAGGCATCTGCGGCCAGGTCGACGGCAGCGTGGTGCCCGACTTTATCGGTCTGGAAGCCGGGCAGTCGGCCTTTGGCGATATCTACGCCTGGTTTGGCCGCATTCTCGGCTGGCCGCTGGAGCAGCTGGCGCTTGCCCATCCGGAGCTGAAAGAGCCGATCCGCGCCAGCCAGAAGCAGCTGCTGCCGGCGCTGACCGAGGCGTGGGCGAAAAATCCCTCCCTCGATCATCTGCCGGTGGTGCTGGACTGGTTCAACGGACGGCGTACGCCAAACGCTAACCAGCGCCTGAAAGGGGTCATCACCGATCTGAATCTTGCCACCGATGCGCCGGCGCTGTTTGGCGGCCTGGTGGCGGCAACCGCCTTCGGCGCGCGCGCCATTATGGAGTGCTTCACCGACCAGGGGATCCCGGTCAACAACGTGATGGCGCTGGGCGGCATCGCGCGCAAAAACCCGGTCATCATGCAGGCCTGCTGCGACGTGCTGAACCGCCCGCTGCAGATTGTCGCCTCCGATCAGTGCTGCGCGCTGGGCGCGGCCATCTTTGCCGCCGTCTCCGCCGGCGTGTATCGCGATATTCCAACGGCCCAGCAGCATATGGCAAGCCGGGTGGAAAGCACCCTGCAGCCGCGCCCGGCCCAGGCTCAGCGCTTCGAACAGCTCTATCAGCGCTACCAGCAATGGTCAGTCAGCGCTGAACAACAGTATCTCCCTTCGGCTGCACAGGCGGAAAAAGCCTCGCAATCTCAGCCAGCTCTCACCCATTAAGGACACCCAAATGACGATTTTTGCTAACTATGAAGTCTGGTTCGTGATTGGCAGCCAGCATCTGTACGGCGCGGAAGCGCTGCGTCAGGTGACGAAGCATGCCGAGCACGTGGTGAACAGCCTGAACGCCGAGGCAAAACTGCCGTGCCGGCTGGTATTAAAGCCGCTGGGCACCACGCCGGACGAAATCACCCACATCTGCCGCGACGCTAACTACGATGATAAATGCGCCGGCATGGTGGTGTGGCTGCACACCTTCTCTCCGGCCAAGATGTGGATTAACGGCCTGACCATCCTCAATAAACCGCTGCTGCAGTTCCACACCCAGTACAACGCGTCGCTGCCGTGGGACAGCATCGATATGGACTTTATGAACCTCAACCAGACCGCGCACGGCGGCCGCGAGTTTGGCTTTATTGGCGCCCGTATGCGCCAGCAGCATAGCGTGGTGACCGGCCACTGGCAGGATCGCGACGCCCATCAGCGCATCGGCTCGTGGATGCGCCAGGCGGTTTCGAAGCAGGATACCCGTCATCTGAAGGTCTGCCGCTTTGGCGATAATATGCGCGAAGTGGCGGTCACCGATGGCGATAAGGTCGCCGCGCAGATCAAATTCGGCTTCTCGGTCAATACCTGGCCGGTGGGGGATCTGGTGCAGGTGGTCAACGACGTCAGCGAAGGCGAGATCAGCGCCCTGGTTGATGAGTATGAAAGCAGCTACCGCCTGACCGCGGCGGCGCAGGTGCACGGCGATAAGCGGCAGAACGTTCTCGATGCCGCGCGTATCGAGCTGGGAATGCAGCGCTTCCTGCAGCAGGGAGGCTTCCACGCCTTCACCACCACCTTTGAAGATTTACACGGCCTGAAGCAGCTTCCGGGCCTCGCCGTGCAGCGTCTGATGCAGCAGGGCTACGGCTTTGCGGGCGAAGGCGACTGGAAAACCGCCGCCCTGCTTCGCATCATGAAGGTGATGTCAACCGGTCTGCAGGGCGGCACCTCCTTTATGGAGGATTACACCTACCACTTCGACAACGGCAACGATCTGGTGCTCGGCTCGCATATGCTGGAGGTCTGCCCAACCATCTCCACGGCGGAAAAACCGATCCTCGACGTCCAGCCGCTGGGCATCGGCGGTAAAGCCGACCCTGCGCGCCTGATCTTCAACACCCAGACCGGCCCGGCGATCGTCGCCAGCCTGATCGATCTCGGCGATCGCTTCCGCCTGCTGGTTAACACCGTTGAAACGGTACCGACCCCGCACGAACTGCCGAAGCTGCCGGTTGCCAACGCGCTGTGGAAAGCGCAGCCGGATCTCCGCACCGCCTCCGAAGCCTGGATCATTGCCGGCGGCGCGCACCATACGGTCTTCAGCCACTCCCTGACGCTCGACGATATGCGCCAGTTTGCGGAGCTGCAGGATATCGAGCTGACCGTGATTGATAACGAAACCCGCCTGCCTTCTTTCAAAGACGCGCTGCGCTGGAACGAAGTTTATTACGCCGGTAAACGTTAAGAGGTCGTCCCCTTTTCTCCCTCTGCGCCGCGGCAAAGAGGAGAAAAGGGGAAACCGCGCTGACCCGCAATTCGGAGTACACAATGTTAGAAGATCTGAAACGTCAGGTGCTGGAAGCAAACCTCGCGCTGCCCAGGCACAACCTGGTGACCTTAACCTGGGGCAACGTCAGCGCCGTCGACCGCGAGCGGGGCCTGCTGGTGATCAAGCCGTCGGGCGTCGACTATAGCGCGATGAGCGCTGAGGATATGGTGGTGGTGAGCCTCGAAAGCGGAGAAGTGGTGGAAGGGAAAAAGAAACCCTCGTCGGATACCCCCACCCATCGCCTGCTGTACCAGGCCTTCCCGACCCTCGGCGGTATCGTCCATACCCATTCGCGCCATGCGACCATCTGGGCGCAGGCGGGCCAGCCCATCCCGGCGACCGGCACCACCCACGCCGACTACTTCTACGGCGCGGTTCCCTGCACCCGCCTGATGACCGACGGCGAAATCAACGGGGAGTATGAGTGGGAAACCGGGCGCGTTATCGTCGAAACCTTCCGCGAGAACGCCATCGACCCGGCGCAAATGCCCGGCGTGCTGGTGCACTCCCACGGCCCGTTCGCGTGGGGCAAAAACGCGGAAGACGCGGTGCATAACGCCATCGTGCTGGAAGAGATCGCCTATATGGGGATTTTCTGCCGCCAGCTGGCGCCGCAGCTGCCGGAGATGCAGCAAACTCTGCTGGATAAGCACTATTTACGCAAGCACGGCGCGAAGGCCTATTACGGGCAGTAGCGTCAAATACCTGTATAAAACCCCAGCACCTTGTCATCAACCAGGCTATACTCAGGCCTGGTTTGACTTGATGAGAGCGCGGCGTGACTCAGCCACGAGAAGGTTTTTTATTGACCCGTCACTGGCGGGATACCCCCCAGGGCACGGAGCTGACCTTTTGGCTGGCAACCGACGACGGTCCCCTTCAGGTCACCCTGCCGCCGCAGGAGTCCGTGGCCTTTATCCCCGAAGCGCAGCGTGCCCAGGCTGAGCGCCTGCTGCAGGGCGAAAACGGCCTGCGCCTCGCCCCGCTGAGCCTGAAAGACTTTCACCGCCAGCCGGTTTTCGGCCTTTACTGCCGCGCCCATCGCCAGCTGATGCGCCTGGAAAAGAAGCTGCGCGAACAGGGCGTCACCGTCTACGAAGGCGATGTCCGCCCCCCGGAACGCTATCTGATGGAGCGCTTTATTACCGCTCCGGTTTGGGTCGAAGGCGAAGCGCGCGGCGGGCGGCTGATCAACGCCCGCATGAAGGCCAGCCCGCACTACCGGCCGCCGCTGAAATGGGTCTCGCTGGATATCGAAACCAGCCGCCACGGCGAGCTGTACTGCATCGGCCTGGAGGGCTGCGGCCAGCGGGTTGTCTACATGCTCGGGCCAGAGCCGGCGGCCGCTCCCGCGGTTGATTTTCAGCTGGAGTACGTCGCCAGCCGCCCGCAGCTGCTGGAAAAGCTCAACGCCTGGTTTGCCGCCCACGACCCGGATATCCTGATCGGCTGGAACGTCGTCCAGTTCGACCTGCGCGTGCTGCAAAAACACGCCGAGCGCTACCGTATTCCGCTGCTGCTCGGCCGCGGCAACAGCGAGCTGGAGTGGCGCGAGCACGGTTTTAAAAATGGAGTATTCTTCGCCCAGGCCAGCGGGCGGCTGATTATCGACGGCATTGAGGCGCTGAAATCGGCGTTCTGGAACTTCCCCTCTTTTTCGCTTGAGGCGGTCGCGCGCGAGCTGCTGGGTGAAGGTAAAGCGATTGATAATCCCTGGGATCGGATGGACGAAATCGACCGCCGCTTCAGCGAGGATAAGCCCGCGCTGGCAACCTACAACCTGCAGGACTGCGAGCTGGTGACGCGCATCTTCCACAAAACGGAGATCGTGCCCTTTCTGCTGGAGCGCGCCACGGTGAACGGCCTGCCCGCCGACCGCCACGGCGGGTCGGTGGCCGCCTTTAGCCACCTCTATTTTCCGCGCATGCACCGGCTGGGCTACGTTGCGCCCAATCTCGGCGAAGTGCCGCCGCAGGCCAGCCCCGGCGGCTACGTGATGGACTCCCGTCCCGGCCTGTACGATTCGGTGCTGGTGCTGGACTACAAAAGCCTGTACCCCTCGATTATCCGCACCTTTCTGATTGACCCGGTGGGGCTCGTCGAAGGGGGCGCCCAGCCCGATGACGAGCACAGCACCGAAGGCTTTCTCGGCGCGCGCTTCTCCCGCGAGAAGCACTGCCTGCCGGATATCGTCGGCCAGATTTGGCACGGGCGCGACGACGCCAAGCGGCATAAAAACAAGCCGCTATCGCAGGCGTTGAAGATCATTATGAACGCCTTTTACGGCGTGCTCGGCACCAGCGCCTGCCGCTTTTTCGACCCGCGCCTGGCCTCGTCAATCACCATGCGCGGCCACGCCATCATGCGCCAGACCAAAGCGCTGATTGAGTCGCAGGGCTATGACGTTATCTACGGCGACACCGACTCCACCTTTGTCTGGCTCAGGCGCGCCCATGATGAACAAGAGGCGGCGAAAATCGGCCGGTCGCTGGTGGCTTACGTCAACAGCTGGTGGGCCACAGAGCTGGGGAAATCGCGCCTCACCAGCACCCTCGAGCTGGAGTTTGAAACCCACTTCTGCCGCTTTTTAATGCCGACCATCCGCGGCGCCGATACCGGCAGCAAAAAGCGCTACGCCGGAATGATTCAGGAGGCGCAGGAGCAGAGAATGGTCTTTAAAGGGCTGGAGACGGTGCGAACCGACTGGACGCCGCTGGCCCAGCAGTTTCAGCAGGAGCTGTACCTGCGCATTTTCCGCAACCAGCCCTATCGCGACTACGTTCTGGAGACGATTAATCGGCTGATGAACGGCGAGCTCGACGATCGGCTGATCTACCGCAAGCGGCTGCGCCGGCCGCTGGCGGAATATCAGCGCAACGTTCCGCCGCACGTCCGCGCGGCAAGGCTTGCCGACGAGCACAACGTCAGGCTGGGCAGGCCGCAGCAGTACCAGCAGCGCGGCAGCATCAAATATGTCTGGACCACCGGCGGGCCGGAACCGGTCGATTATCAGCAGTCGCCGCTCGATTACGATCACTATTTGTCGAAACAATTACAGCCGGTCGCGGAAGGAATTCTTCCCTTTGTCGACGATGATTTTGCTACAATAGTGACAGGGCAGCTGGGGCTATTTTGACAGGTGACTATCACCGCAGCATCCAGTACCATAGCGCCCTTTCCACTCCTGGACCCAATCTTGATCCCTCTCCAGCCTATTTCGGAGATGATCAACTATTGCCTGCAATTTAAGAACTAAAGAGCCGAACACATATGCCTTTTACACTTGGTCAACGCTGGATTAGCGACACAGAGAGCGAACTGGGATTAGGGACGGTCGTAGCGCTGGATGCGCGCATGGTTACCCTTCTTTTCCCCGCCATCGGCGAAAATCGTCTGTACGCACGCAACGACTCCCCGATCACCCGCGTGATGTTTAATCCGGGCGACACCATCACCAGCCACGAAGGCTGGCAGCTCCAGGTTGACGAAGTTAATGAAGAGAACGGCCTGCTGGCCTATACCGGTACCCGTCTGGATACCGAAGAAGCTAACGTGGTCCTGCGTGAAGTGCTGCTCGACAGCAAGCTGGTTTTCAGCAAGCCGCAGGATCGCCTGTTCGCCGGGCAGATCGACCGTATGGACCGCTTTGCGCTGCGCTACCGCGCGCGTAAATATCAGAGCGAGCAGTACCGGATGCCGTGGAGCGGCCTGCGCGGCCAGCGCACCAGCCTGATCCCGCACCAGCTGCACATCGCCCACGACGTTGGCCGTCGCCACGCCCCGCGCGTGCTGCTGGCGGATGAAGTCGGGCTCGGTAAAACCATCGAAGCCGGGATGATCCTGCATCAGCAGCTGCTTGCCGGCGCCGCCGAGCGCGTGCTGATCGTCGTCCCGGAAACCCTGCAGCACCAGTGGCTGGTCGAAATGCTGCGCCGCTTCAACCTGCGCTTCTCTCTGTTTGACGATGAGCGCTATGCCGAAGCGCAGCACGATGCCTACAACCCGTTTGAAACCGAGCAGCTGGTTATCTGCTCGCTGGATTTTGTTCGCCGCAGCAAGCAGCGCCTTGAGCACCTGTGCGACGCCGAATGGGACCTGATGATCGTCGATGAGGCGCACCACCTGGTGTGGAGCGAAGAGGCGCCGAGCCGTGAATATCAGGCGATTGAACAGCTGGCCGAGCGCGTGCCGGGGATCCTGCTGCTGACCGCCACGCCGGAGCAGCTGGGAATGGAGAGCCATTTCGCCCGTCTGCGCCTGCTGGATCCAAACCGTTTCCACGACTTTGCCCAGTTCGTTGAAGAGCAGCAGAACTATCGCCCGGTGGCCGACGCCGTCGCCCTGCTGCTGGCAGGCAACAGGCTGAGCGATGCCGATCTGAACATGCTCGGCGAGCTGATCGGCGAGCAGGATATCGAGCCGCTGCTGCAAACCGCCAACAGCGATCGCGACGGAGCCCAGTCCGCGCGTCAGGAGCTGGTCTCCATGCTCATGGACCGCCACGGCACCAGCCGCGTTCTGTTCCGTAACACCCGTAACGGCGTGAAAGGCTTCCCGAAACGCGAACTGCACACCATTCGCCTGCCGCTGCCGATGCAGTACCAGACGGCCATCAAGGTCTCCGGCATTATGGGCGCGCGTAAAACCGCCGAAGAGCGCGCTCGCGATATGCTCTATCCGGAGCAGATCTATCAGGAGTTTGAAGGCGATAGCGGAACCTGGTGGAACTTCGACCCGCGCATCGAGTGGCTGATGGGCCACCTGACCAGCCACCGTTCGCAGAAGGTGCTGGTGATCTGCGCGAAAGCCGCCACCGCGCTACAGCTGGAGCAGGTGCTGCGCGAGCGGGAAGGTATTCGCGCTGCGGTCTTCCACGAAGGCATGTCGATCATTGAACGCGACCGCGCCGCCGCGTGGTTTGCCGAAGAGGATACCGGCGCGCAGGTGCTGCTGTGTTCTGAAATTGGCTCCGAAGGCCGCAACTTCCAGTTCGCCAGCAACCTGGTGATGTTCGATCTGCCGTTTAACCCGGATCTGCTGGAGCAGCGTATTGGCCGTCTGGACCGTATCGGCCAGGCGCACGATATTCAGATCCACGTGCCGTACCTGGAAAAAACCGCCCAGTCGGTGCTGGTCCGCTGGTATCACGAAGGGCTTGATGCCTTCGAGCACACCTGCCCGACCGGCCGTACCGTTTACGATAGCGTCCATGACCAGCTGATTAACTATCTTGCCGCGCCGGAAACCACCGACGGCTTCGACGAGCTGATTAAATCCTGCCGCCAGCAGCACGACGCGCTGAAAGCGCAGCTGGAGCAGGGCCGCGACCGCCTGCTGGAGATCCACTCTAACGGCGGCGAAGGAGCGCTGGCGCTCGCCGAAAGCATTGAAGAGCAGGATGACGACACCAGCCTGATCGCCTTTGCCATGAACCTGTTTGATATCGTCGGCGTCAACCAGGACGATCGCGGCGAGAACCTGATCGTGCTGACCCCGTCCGATCATATGCTGGTTCCGGACTTCCCGGGCCTGCCGGAAGACGGCTGCACCATCACCTTCGAGCGCGACGTCGCCCTCTCCCGCGAAGACGCGCAGTTCGTCACCTGGGAGCATCCGCTGATTATCAACGGCCTGGACCTGATCCTCTCCGGCGATACCGGCAGCAGCACCATCTCGCTGCTGAAGAACAAGGCGTTGCCGGTCGGCACGCTGCTGCTCGAGCTGATTTACGTCGTCGAAGCGCAGGCGCCGAAGCAGCTGCAGCTTAATCGCTTCCTGCCGGCCACGCCGGTGCGCATGCTGCTGGATAAGAACGGCAACAACCTCGCCGGCCAGGTGGAGTTCGAGAGCTTCAACCGCCAGCTGAGCGCCGTTAACCGCCATACCGGCAGCAAGCTGGTCAACGCGGTGCAGCAGGACGTTCACGCGATCCTCCAGCTCGGCGAAGCGCAGGTCGCTAAAGCCGCTCAGGCGCTGATCGACGCGGCGCGCGATGAGGCTAACGACAAGCTGTCGGCGGAGCTGTCGCGTCTGGAAGCGCTTAAGGCGGTGAACCCGAACATCCGCGATGACGAGCTGTCGGCCATTGAGAGCAACCGTCAGCAGGTGATGGATGCGCTGGCCCAGGCCGGCTGGCGTCTCGATGCGCTGCGCTTAATCGTCGTCACTCACCAGTAACGGAACGCGAATATGGCGATGGAAAACTACAATCCGCCGCAGGATCCCTGGCTGGTTATCCTCTATCAGGATGAGCACATTATGGTGGTCAACAAGCCGAGCGGCCTGTTGTCCGTGCCGGGGCGCCTGGAGGAGCATAAAGACAGCGTGATGACGCGCGTGCAGCGCGACTTTCCGCAGGCCGAGTCGGTTCACCGGCTGGATATGGCCACCAGCGGCGTGATTGTGGTGGCGCTGACCAAAGCGGCGGAGCGCGAGCTGAAGCGTCAGTTTCGCGAGCGCGAGCCGAAGAAGCAGTACGTCGCCCGCGTGTGGGGTCACCCGCAGAAAGCAGAAGGTCTGGTGGATTTGCCGCTGATTTGCGACTGGCCGAATCGGCCAAAGCAGAAGGTGTGCTACGAAACCGGTAAGGCGGCGCAAACCGAGTATGAGGTGCTGGAGTACGCGGACGATAACAGCGCCCGCGTGCGCCTGAAGCCGATTACCGGGCGCTCGCACCAGCTGCGCGTGCATATGCTGGCCCTCGGTCATCCGATTCTCGGCGACCGCTTTTATGCGACGCCGGAAGCGCTGGCCATGGCCCCGCGCCTGCTGCTGCACGCGGAGATGCTGACCATCACCCATCCCGCTTTCGGCAACGCGATGACCTTCCGCGCACCGGTCGACTTCTGACCGCGAGTTTCTGACTTCTGTTTCCCGGGCGGCGGCTTAAACGCCTTGCCCGGGCTACCCCGCCCCTGCGCTAAACGCAGCCGGAACGGGGCTCCTCACGCTATCATCCGTTAGTCGCGGGCAAACCACGCGTCAATCATCTGCTCTACGTGAGCGGCCGACTGCTGCGGCTGGCGATCGTTGCTCTCAGCGGCGGACGAGCGGCCCTGCGGGCCTGCCGTCGGGCAAATCACTTCGATATTCCATAAACGCCCCAGCGGATGGGATTGCGTCAGCTCCGCGCACAGCGCGTTGATTTCACTGGCAGAGTGCTTAACGCACCACAGCGCTTCCGGCCCGGTTGGCAGCCACTGCACCCGGCGGTCCAGCGTTTGCCAGCGGTGTTTCCACAGCAGCTGATCGAAAGCCTGCAGCGCCACGCCCATCATGTTGCGATAGCGGATGCTGTCTTTCTCCGCGCCCGGCGTCACCAGGGTAAGCGAAATAACCGGCTGCTGATAATGGGTTAACAACTCGCTCTGACGAGCTTCACGCTGCGCTTTCACCGCCAGCAGGTTTTCAACGCTGGCGCCCGCACGGGCGGGAGTATCCACGGACATTAATTCCTCTCCTTCACTGAATAAAATAACGGCGGCAGGGGCCGTCGCGATAACGGATTTCGCTGCTGATTGTATCGCTAAATGCACAGAATTTAGGATACAGGACAAAGAAATTTTCTTCGTCCCGTGGTGGGAAATAGCAGTTTTTCCTGTTAGCGCAGAACTAAATCACGCCATAAAGTGGCTAAGAAACAGCAGGCCCAAAGAGACATTGATCGCGCCGCCGATGCGGGTAGCGATTTGGGCGAACGGCATCAGGTTCATGCGGTTGCCGGAGGTGAGGATCGCCACGTCGCCGGTCCCCCCCTGTCCGCTCTGGCAGCAGGAGACAATCGCCACGTCGATCGGATGCATACCGATTTTTTTACCGACGAAGAACCCGGTCGCCACCAGCGCGGAGACGGTGCTGATAATCACCAGCAGATTGGTGATAGTGAAGGCGTTCACCAGCTCCTGCCACGGCGTAATCGCGACGCCAACGGCAAACAGAATCGGATAGGTCACCGCCGTGCGGAAGAACTTATACACCACCTGCGAGCCCTCCTGCAGGCGCGGCGATACGCCGTTAGCCAGCTTCAGCAGCACCGCCAGGAACAGCATCCCCACCGGCGCCGGCAGGCCAATCATCTTTTGCCCCAGCATCCCCAGCATATAGAGCAGCACCGCCAGCAGCGCTCCGGACGCCAGCGTCGCCACGTCCGTTTTGCCGTCAGAGCTTTCGTCGCCGACCCTTTCATGATGCGTTTCGTTGCTGCGGTTCGGCATCAGCTGGCCTTCGCCGGTCAGATGCGGGAAGCGCTTGCCCAGCTGATTCAGGCTGCCGGAGATGACAATCGCCGTCAGGCTGCCCAGCATAACCATCGGCAGGACGCGGCCCAGCGCAACGCCCTGATCCATATGCATCAGCGCGGCGTAGCCAATCGACAGCGGTATCGCCCCTTCCCCTACGCCGCCGGCCATAATCGGCAGGACGATAAAGAAGAAGACCTGGAATGGCTCCAGGCCCAGCGCGGTCCCGACGCCAACGCCGACCAGCATGCCGACAACTTCACCGCACAGCATCGGGAAGAAAATGCGCAGGAACCCCTGAATCAGCGTGGTGCGGTTCATGCTCATAATGCTGCCGACGATAATGCAGCAGATGTAGAGATAGAGAATATTGGTCGACTTGTAGAATTTGGTGGTGGATTCCACCACCACGTCCGGCAGCAGGCCGTAATGAACCAGCGCCGAGGGAATAAAGGTCGCGCAGATCGCCGCCGCGCCGAGCTTGCCGAGAACCGGCAGGCGCTTGCCAAACTCGCCGCAGGCGAAGCCAAAAAAGGCCAGCGTCGCCACCATCACCACAATGTCGCTCGGCAGCTTGCCGCCCAGACAGTCCAGGGCAATTAAGCCCCCGGCCAGCAGGAACAGCGGCAGCGGGATAATCCCGACTTTGCGGTTGTCCATAACGTGCCACCAGCGCTGCTTCAGCGTGGCCTTTGGGGTATCGATGGGGTCGAGGGTCGCAGAGAATGCATCGTCAGTGGTGCTCATAGGTTTAGCCCTTTAGTTATTATTCATCTTCAGACTAGGGGGGAATAAGCCGACTTAATGTGAGGGTTGCCAGATTAAAAATGAAGTTTTAATGGGCACTATGGTTTTTATGGTTTCTATTCCCGGCGTGATATATCTCTGATTTATTAGCGTGGTTTTTATGGTTTTTTGTTGCAGCCCTGGAGATCATTTATAAATAGGCTTCGCGGATCGATTCTGTTCCCTGACCCCGGCGTAAGCGGCCGCTCGTGACTTGCCCGCCTTACTGAGACTCTGTACAAGGCCTATGAAAGTTTCCTTTCAATTTAAGCTGTTTATTTCCCTGGTGGCATTTTTCTCGATCCTCTTTGCCCTGCTGGGCGTGTATTACTATTTCGATGCCAGCCATCAGCTTTATCAGGAAATGAGCACCCGCGCCAAAATACAGGCCGAAGAGATCGCCCTGATGCCCAATTTACGCCAGCAGGTTGCCCGCAGGGATCCGCAGGCGATAAACGCCTTTATGCAGGAAATCGCCGCCCACAGCGACGCCAGCTTTATTGTTGTTGGCGACGCGCGGAGCGTGCATCTGTTCCACTCCGTGCACCCGGAGTGGGTCGGCACCCGACTGGTTGGCGGCGATAATCAGGCGGTGCTGGAAGGGAAAACCATTACCACCATCCGCAAAGGCGGGCTCGGGATTTCGCTGCGCAGCAAAGCGCCGGTGCGTGACGACGCGGGTCGGGTGGTGGGGATTGTTTCCGTCGGCTATCTGACCAGCTACCTCGACAGCATCACGCTGCAAAAAGTCATCAATATCTTCGTCGCCGCCGTGCTGCTGCTGGTTGCGCTGTTTATCTTCTCCTGGTACTTCACCCGCAGCATCAAGAAGCAGATCTTCTCCCTCGAGCCGCGGGAAATCGGCCTGCTGGTGCGCCAGCAAAAGGCGATGATGGAATCGATCTATGAAGGGGTTATCGTTATCGACCACACCCGCCGCATCAAGGTCATTAACCACGCCGCCCGCAGCCTGCTCGGCCTGACCCTGCCCGCGCACCGGCTGCGCGGGCAGTCGATCGATAGCGTCATCGTGCCGCAGCCCTTTTTCGCCGGCGGCGAGATGCTGGAAAGCGACACGCACGACGAGCTCTGCCGCTTCAACCAGCTCACCGTCCTCGCCAGCCGGGTGCGCATCATGCTGGAAAACTCGCTGCAGGGCTGGGTGATCACCTTCCGCGACCGGGACGAAATCAACTCCCTTAGCGCCCAGCTAAGCCAGGTGAAGCGCTATGTGGATAACCTGCGCATCATGCGCCATGAGCAGCTGAACCGCATGACGACGCTTTCCGGCCTGCTGCACATGGGCCACTACGACGAGGCCATTCGCTATATTCAGGCGCAGTCGGAGCATGCCCAGGAGCTGCTGGACTTTATTTCATCCCGCTTTAGCTCGCCGACGCTCTGCGGCCTGCTGCTGGGTAAGGCCGCCCGGGCGCGGGAGAAAGGCGTCGAGCTGAGCTTCGACCCCGCCTGCCACATCGACCGGCCGCTGCCGTCGTTAATCGAATCGGAGCTCATCTCGATTATCGGCAACCTGCTGGATAACGCCATCGAAGCCACCCAGCGCGCCGAGCTGCCGCACGAGCCGGTAGAGGTGCTGATTAAGCTCAGCGCCCGGGAGCTGATGATTGAAGTGGCCGATCGCGGCGTCGGCATCCGCCCGGAGATCCGCGAGCGAATTTTCGAACGCGGCGTCACCACTAAAACCCGTGGCGATCACGGCATCGGCCTGTATCTTATTGAACACTATGTCACTCAGGCTGGCGGCACCATCGAGGTTGCCGATAACTCGCCGCGCGGGGCCATCTTTACGCTGTTTATTCCCGCCGACGGTCCGGCCCACCCGCCACAAGGGGCACACTATGCATCATGACCTGGTCGATGTACTGATCGTCGAAGATGAGAGCGAGCTGGCGCGGCTGCACGCCGAGCTGATTCAAAAACACCCGCGCATGCGGCTGGCGGGCATGGCCGCCTCGCTCACCCAGGCGCGACAGATGCTCAACGCCAGCCCGCCGCAGCTGGTGCTGCTCGACAACTATTTACCCGACGGTAAGGGGGTGACGCTGATGACCGACCCGCTGCTGGCAAGCGCCAACTGCTCGGTTATCTTTATTACCGCCGCCAGCGACATGGAAACCTGCAGCCTGGCCATTCGCAACGGGGCCTTCGACTACATCCTGAAGCCGGTCTCCTGGAAACGGCTGAGCCAGTCTCTCGAGCGCTTCGTTCAGTTTTACGACCAGCAGCGGGAGTGGAAGATTGTCGATCAGCAAAACGTCGATTCGCTGTACCAGCTGCAGGCGAAAAACTTTCGCGCCGATAGCGGCAGCAAAGGGATTGAGGAAAAAACGCTGGCGCTGGTGCAGAACCTGTTTAACGGGCGGGAAGCGCACTGCTTTTCGGTCGATGAGGTGGTGAACGACGCCGGCCTGAGTAAAACGACCGCCCGCCGCTACCTGGAGCACTGCGTGGAAACGGGCTTTCTGGAAGTGGAAATGCTGTATGGTAAAATTGGCCATCCGCGGCGGATGTACCGCCGCGCCAGGAACCCGTCCTGAAACCTCTCCCCGGCGGGAGAGGTCGGCAAATCAGAAGCCGCGCTGCTCTTTGACCAGCTCCCAGGCCTTCTGAATATCCTGAGCCTTCTGCTTCGCCATCTCCATCATTTCCGGCGGCAGGCCCTTCGCCACCAGCTTATCCGGATGGTGCTCGCTCATCAGCTTGCGGTAGGCGCGCTTGACGGTTGCCGCGTCGTCGGTCGGCTTCACGCCCAGCACGTTGCAGGCGTCCTCAAGGGTCGGCCCGCGCTGCGCCTGCTGCCAGCCGGCCTGACCGCGGCCCTGGCTGGAGGAGTGCTGCTGCGAGCCGCCGCCAAACTGGGCTCCGCCCTGCATCATGCGCAGAAACTGCTCAAACTGGGCGCGGGAGATCCCCAGCTCGTCGGCAATGACGAACAGAACTTCACGTTCGTTAGGGTGTAATTCGCCGTCGGCGAAGGCCGCCTGCAGCTGAATTTCCAGAAACATCCTAATCAAATCAAAGCGGCCGAAACAGACGCTGCGCAGCTGGCGCATTTTCTCGCGCAGCGGGTAATCATCTGATTTCCCTACGCGAAACGCCTGCTGCGCCGCCGTGCGCGACTCGCCGTGTAGATTCATGCGATCCATCAGGATGCTGGCGACGTGAATATCGGCTTCGGTCACGCGACCTTTCGATTTGGTCAGATGGCCCATCACCTCAAAGGTGGTGGAAAAGAACAGCGACTGTCGCTCCTGCTGGTTAGCAAAAACGTTGATCCGCCGACGGCGCGCGCGATCGAATATATGGCCGACTAATAAGCCCAGCACCACGCCCCAGAAGCCCGCGCCCATCATCAGCGCAACCGCAACCCCAATTATTTTTCCCAAATACTGCATAGACTCCCCAAACGTTATGCCGCCAGTTAAGCTATATATGACCGCACGTTACAAAGCACTGACGCTTCGGTCAATTGTGGGACATAGCCTATAATTTGCTTTATCATACTCGTCATTCTACACGGTGCCTAACGCTCGGGATTGAAACGGGCAGGATTAACACTAGCGCGATGAAGATGAGTACGTTAGGCTCTGACCGTTTGCAAGCCGCTGCCACAAGATGACGGAACAACAAATACAACGTATGAAAAAACGTATTCCCAGCCTACTGGCCACCATGATTGCCAGCGCCTTGTATAGCCAACAGGGCCTCGCTGCCGATCTCGCCACGCAGTGTATGCTTGGCGTCCCAAGCTATAATCGCCCCCTCGTTGAAGGTAAAACTAACGAGCTGCCGGTGACGATCGATGCCGATCATGCGAAGGGCAACTATCCGGATAATGCCACATTCACCGGTAACGTCGATATTAATCAGGGGAATAGCCGTCTTCAGGCGGATGAGGTTCAGCTTCATCAGCAGCAGGCAGCGGGCCAGCCTCAGCCCGTGCGCACCGTCGATGCGCTGGGCAACGTTCACTATGATGATAATCAGGTGATCCTGAAAGGCCCGAAAGGCTGGTCAAACCTGAACACCAAAGATACCAATATCTGGGAAGGTGATTACCAGATGGTCGGCCGCCAGGGCCGCGGCAAGGCCGATCTGATGAAGCAGCGCGGTGAAAACCGCTACACCATTCTGGAAAACGGCAGCTTTACCTCCTGTCTGCCGGGTTCTGACACCTGGAGCGTCGTCGGCAGTGAAGTTATCCACGACCGCGAAGAGCAGGTGGCGGAGATCTGGAACGCGCGCTTTAAGCTCGGCTCGGTGCCTATTTTCTACAGCCCTTACCTGCAGCTGCCGGTCGGGGATAAGCGTCGTTCCGGCTTCCTGATCCCTAACGCCAAATACAGCACCAAAAATGGCGTCGAGTTCTCGCTTCCCTACTACTGGAATATCGCACCTAACTTCGACGCCACCCTGACGCCGCACTATATGAACAAGCGCGGCGGCGTGATGTGGGAAAACGAATTCCGCTATCTGACCAAAGCCGGCACGGGTCTCTTCGAGTTTGACTACCTGCCGTCCGATAAGATCTACCAGGACGATCACTCCAGCGACAGCAACAGCCGCCGCTGGCTGTTCTACTGGAACCACTCCGGGGTCATCGACCAGGTGTGGCGCCTTAACGCCGACTACACCAAGGTCAGCGATCCGGACTACTTTAACGATTTCAGCTCGAAATACGGTTCCAGTACCGACGGCTACGCCACGCAGAAATTCAGCGCCGGCTACGTCAACCAGAACTTCGACGCCACCGTGTCGACCAAACAGTTCCAGGTCTTTAACCGCGATTCGAGCAACTCCTATGCCGCTCAGCCGCAGCTGGACGTTAACTACTACCAGAACGACGTCGGTCCGTTTGATACCCATCTGTACGGGCAGGCGGTGCACTTCGTTAATACTAACGGCAACATGCCGGAAGCGACCCGCGTCCACTTTGAGCCGACGATCAATCTGCCGCTGTCTAACGGCTGGGGCAGCATCAATACCGAAGCCAAGATGCTGGCGACCCACTACCAGCAGAGCAACCTCGACGACTACAACGCGGCGAACAACGCGGACTATAAAGAGTCTGTTAACCGCGTGATGCCGCAGTTCAAAATCGACGGCAAAATGGTCTTCGAGCGCGACATGCAGGAGAGCTTTACCCAGACTCTGGAACCGCGCGTGCAGTACCTGTATATCCCGTATCGCGACCAGAGCCACATCGGTTCCTACGACTCCACCCTGCTGCAATCGGACTACAGCGGCCTGTTCCGCGACCGCTCCTACAGCGGCCTGGACCGTATTGCATCCGCAAACCAGGTCACCACCGGCGTCACGTCTCGCGTATATGATGCAGCCGCCGTTGAACGTTTTAATATTTCCGTTGGTCAAATCTATTATTTCACCGAGTCACGTACCGGTGATGACAACATCAACTGGGAGAATAACGACACAAGGGGTTCACTGGTTTGGGCCGGAGATACTTACTGGCGCATCGCCGATGACTGGGGTTTACGCGGGGGAATTCAGTACGATACGCGTCTGGATAACGTCGCAACCGGTAACGGCACCGTTGAATACCGTCGCGACGAAAACCGCTTAGTCCAACTTAACTATCGTTACGCCAGCCCAGAATACATTCAGGCCACGCTGCCTTCGTATTCAACCGCTGAGCAGTACAAAAACGGTATTTCTCAGGTGGGTATGACCGCCAGCTGGCCGGTAGTCGATCGCTGGTCCGTCGTCGGCGCATACTACTTTGATACCAATACCAAAAAGAGCGCCAACCAGATGTTAGGGGTGCAGTATAACTCCTGCTGCTACGCGATTCGTCTCGGCTATGAACGTAAGATCAACGGCTGGGATAACAGCGGCAACGGCGAGAGCAAATACGATAACACCTTTGGCATCAACATTGAGCTACGCGGCCTGAGCTCCAACTACGGTCTCGGCACCCAGCAGATGCTGCGTTCGAACATTTTACCGTACCAGAACTCCCTGTGATGTGGCTGGTTTAAAACGTAATCCGCATTTGCGGTTAATTGAAATGGAAAAAGTATGAAGAACTGGAAAACGCTGCTTCTCGGTATCGCCATGATCGCGAATACCAGTTTCGCTGCCCCACAGGTTGTCGATAAAGTAGCGGCTGTCGTCAATAATGGCGTTGTTCTTGAAAGCGACGTCAATGGCCTGATGCAATCGGTTAAGCTTAACGCCGGCCAGGCCGGCCAGCAGCTGCCGGATGATGCCACCCTACGTCATCAGATCCTCGAAAGACTGATTATGGACCAGATTGTTTTGCAGATGGGCCAGAAGATGGGCGTGAAAATCTCTGACGACCAGGTCGATCAGGCGATTGCCAACATCGCGAAGCAGAACAATATGACCATGGATCAGATGCGCAGCCGTCTGGCCTATGACGGTCTGAACTTTGCCACCTACCGTAATCAGATCCGCAAAGAGATGCTGATTTCAGAAGTGCGTAATAACGAAGTACGTCGCCGCATTACCGTGCTGCCGCAGGAAGTTGAATCTCTGGCAAAACAGATTGGCGATCAGAACGATGCCAGCACCGAGCTCAACCTGAGCCACATCCTGGTTCCGCTGTCGGAAAACCCAACCTCTGACCAGGTTGCTGCCGCGCAGGAGCAGGCGAACTCTATCGTTGAGCAGGCGCGCAGCGGCGCGGACTTCGGCAAGCTGGCGATCAGCTACTCTGCCGACCAGCAGGCGCTGAAAGGCGGCCAGATGGGCTGGGGTCGTATTCAGGAGCTGCCGGGGATCTTCGCCCAGGCGCTGAGCACCGCGAAGAAAGGCGACATCGTCGGCCCGATCCGCTCCGGCGTTGGTTTCCATATCCTGAAAATTAACGATATGCGCGGCGAAAGCAAGAACATCTCCGTGACCGAAGTCCACGCTCGCCACATTCTGCTGAAGTCGTCGCCGATCATGAACGATGCCCAGGCGAAGGCCAAGCTGGAGCAGATTGCAGCGGACATTAAGAGCGGCAAAACCACCTTCGCTAAGGCAGCGAAAGAGTTTTCTGAAGATCCGGGCTCTGCTAACCAGGGCGGCGATTTGGGCTGGGCAACCACCGATATCTTCGACCCGGCGTTCCGCGATGCGCTGATGCACATGAGCAAAGGCCAGACCAGCGCTCCGGTGCACTCCTCCTTCGGCTGGCACCTGATCGAGCTGCTGGACACCCGCCAGGTTGACAGAACCGACGCGGCGCAGAAAGATCGCGCCTACCGGATGCTGATGAACCGTAAGTTCTCGGAAGAAGCGGCGACCTGGATGCAGGAACAGCGCGCCAGCGCTTACGTCAAAGTTCTGAGTAACTAATTTACCGCCCGATACGCCAGACGTTCCTCGCGTATTGGGCGGCAAGCGCATAGCGCCCCCAGGCCCACCGATGAGCCCGCGGGGCGATGCCGCTGACCCTAACGTTGCCTGCGACGGCCCCAAACGGGCGAGGCTCATGGATGAACCGCCAACGGCGTAGCCAACCAGGAAATAGCCTGAAGGATGAAGTGTATGAATCGTGTTGTCATCACTCCCGGGGAACCTGCCGGGATTGGTCCTGACCTCGTCGCGCAGCTTGCGCAGCGCGACTGGCCGGTTGAACTGGTGGTTTGCGCCGATGGCGCACTGTTATCTGACCGAGCCCAACGGCTCGGTCTTCCTTTATTGCTTCAGCCCTACGACCCGTCCCGCCCCGCCGCCCCGCAGCGCGCCGGCACCCTGACCCTGCTTCCCGTCACGCTGAACGCCCCGGTAACGCCCGGCGCGCTGGACGTGCGCAACGGCAGCTACGTGGTGGAAACCCTGGCGCGCGCCTGCGACGGCTGCCTGAACGGCGAGTTTGCGGCATTAATTACCGGGCCGGTCCATAAAGGCAATATCAACGACGCCGGGATCGCCTTCACCGGGCATACCGAGTTCTTCGAAGAGCGGGCGCAGGCCAGTAAAGTGGTGATGATGCTGGCAACGGAGGAGCTTCGCGTCGCGCTGGCGACCACGCATCTGCCGCTGAAAGCGATCAGTGACGCCATTACCCCCGACCTGCTGCGTGAAGTCATCACCATCCTTGACCACGATCTGCGGCACAAGTTTGGTATTGCCCATCCGCACGTGCTGGTCTGCGGCCTGAACCCGCACGCGGGAGAAGGCGGCCACATGGGCACGGAAGAGATCGACACCATCATTCCGGTGCTGGAAGAGATGCGCGCCCTGGGGATGAATCTCAGCGGTCCGCTGCCGGCTGATACCCTTTTTCAGCCCAAATATCTCGACCACGCCGATGCGGTGCTCGCGATGTACCACGATCAGGGTCTTCCCGTGCTAAAATACCAGGGCTTCGGCCGCGGCGTGAACATTACGCTCGGTTTACCCTTTATTCGAACCTCCGTTGACCACGGTACCGCGCTGGAACTGGCGGGCCTGGGAAAAGCGGATGTCGGCAGTTTTATCACGGCGCTTAATCTCGCCATTAAAATGATTGTTAATACGCAATGAATAATCGAGTCCATCAGGGCCACTTAGCCCGTAAACGCTTCGGGCAAAACTTTCTCAACGATCGGTTTGTGATCGACAGTATTGTCTCGGCAATTAATCCACAGAAAGGTCAGGCGATTGTCGAAATCGGCCCGGGCCTGGCCGCGCTGACCGAGCCGGTAGGCGAACGTCTGGACGAGCTCACCGTTATCGAGCTGGACCGCGACCTGGCCGCCCGCCTGAAAACGCACCCGTTCTTAGGGCCAAAGCTGACCATTTATCAGCAGGATGCCATGACCATGAACTTCGGCGAGCTGTCGCAGAACATGGGTCAGCCGCTGCGCGTGTTCGGCAACCTGCCTTACAACATCTCCACGCCGCTGATGTTCCACCTGTTCAGCTATACTGATGCCATTGCCGATATGCACTTTATGCTGCAAAAAGAGGTCGTCAATCGTCTGGTTGCCGGTCCGAACAGCAAGGCGTATGGCCGACTGAGCGTCATGGCGCAGTATTACTGCCAGATAATCCCGGTGCTTGAAGTCCCGCCGACCGCCTTTACGCCGCCGCCTAAAGTCGATTCCGCCGTGGTGCGCCTGGTGCCCTACCGCACGCTGCCGCATCCGGTCAAAGAGGTTCGCGTACTGAGCCGAATCACCACCGAAGCGTTCAACCAGCGCCGGAAAACGATTCGCAACAGCCTCGGCAATCTGTTCAGCGTTGAAGTGCTGACCGAGCTGGGCATCGACCCGGCGAAACGTGCAGAGAATATTTCCGTGGCGCAGTATTGTCAGCTAGCTAACTGGTTAACTGAAAACTCGCCCACCAAGGAGAGCTAACCATGATTAATTCGCCCCGAGTTTGTGTACAGGTACAGAGCGTCTATATCGAATCGCAGTCTTCTCCGGAAAACGATCGTTACGTCTTCGCTTATACCGTCACCATCCGCAACCTGGGGCGGAGTCAGGTTCAGCTACTTGGCCGCTACTGGCTTATCACCAACGGTCACGGTCGTGAGACTGAGGTTCAGGGTGAAGGGGTTGTCGGCGAGCAGCCGCATATTCCCGCTGGCGGGGAGTTTCAATACACCAGCGGCGCGGTTATTGAAACGCCGCTGGGCACCATGCAGGGACATTACGCTATGATCGACGTGAACGGCGCGCCGTTCTCCGTCGACATCCCTGTTTTCCGTCTCGCAGTACCAACGCTCATTCACTAAAACCATGTCTACATACCTTATTGGCGACGTTCACGGTTGCTACGATGAACTGATCGCATTATTAAAGCAGGTTGCGTTTACTCCCGGCAGCGATACGCTGTGGCTCACCGGCGATTTAGTCGCCCGCGGCCCGGGCTCGCTGGAGGTTTTACGCTACGTAAAATCCCTGGGCGACAGCGTGCGTATTGTCCTCGGCAATCACGATCTCCATCTGCTGGCGGTCTTCGGCGGCATTAGCCGCAACAAGCCGAAAGATCGCCTCAAGCCGCTGCTTGAAGCGCCGGATGCCGATGAGCTTCTCAACTGGCTGCGCCGCCAGCCGCTGATGCAGATTGATGAAGAGAAAAAGCTGGTGATGGCCCATGCCGGCATCACGCCGCAGTGGGATCTGCCAACGGCGCTGCAGTGCGCGCGCGACGTTGAAGCGGTGCTCTCCAGCGACTCCTATCCGTTCTTCCTCGACGCCATGTATGGCGACATGCCCAACAACTGGAGCAGCGAGCTGAGCGGCCTTGCGCGACTGCGTTTTATCTCCAACGCCTTTACCCGCATGCGCTACTGCTTCCCGAACGGGCAGCTGGATATGTATGCCAAAGAAGCGCCGGAGGACGCCCCGGCGCCCCTGAAGCCGTGGTTTACCATCCCCGGACCGGTAGCAAATGAGTACAGCATTGCCTTTGGCCACTGGGCTTCGCTGGAGGGGCGCGGGACGCCTGACGGCATTTATGCCCTGGATACCGGCTGCTGCTGGGGGGGAGATCTCACCTGCCTGCGCTGGGAAGACAAGGCGTACTTCATCCAGCCGTCGAACCGGCAGAAGGATCTGGGTGAAGGTGAGGCGGTCGCCTCCTGAGAAAGATCCCGGATAGCTGCGCGCTATCCGGGTAATCTGAGAAGCCCTGTTCCCGGAAGCTCGGCGCTACCGGGGACGGACTTAGCGACGTTCGAGAACTTCGAAACAGTAGCTGTGCGAGTTCTGCGCGTCGGCGTCGTGGAATTCGCTGAATACCGACTCCCACTGGTCCGGATCGTAATCCGGGAAGTGGGTATCGCCTTCCACTTCAGCATCAATATGCGTCAAATAGAGCTTCCGGGCTTTCGGCAGGAACTGCTCGTACACGCGGCCGCCGCCGATCACCATCATCTCTTCAACGTCGCCGCAGGCGGCAATCGCTTCATCAACCGATTTAACCCACTGCACGCGATCGTCACTCCCGGGCTGGCTGCTGATGACAATATTTTTACGGCCAGGCAGCGGACGACCGATAGATTCCCAGGTCAGACGACCCATAATCACCGGCTTGTTTAACGTATTACGTTTAAACCAGGCGAGATCGGCAGGCAGGTTCCATGGCATGGCGTTTTCCATACCGATGACGCGATCCACCGCTAACGCCGCAATCAGACTGATCATTGAATATTTCCCAAATACAAAAAATTGCCGCCACTATACGGAAAGCATAATACTTCGTCGACTGGACGGAGGGTAAAGAATACGAAAATTTTCGGATTTGCTGGCGAGCCCACGTCAGCCTCGTGAGTCGCCAGATTAGAACGACGCGCTATCCCTTAAGCTGAAGGCTTATTCTCCGGCTCATCGGCGATATCACCCGTGTGCCTGCCCTCTTCCGTACCCTGCCAGCCGTGGCGCTGGACCAGCGACAGATGGGCGCGGTCTTCGTTGATGATGCCGGTCAGCATATCGCTGGTGCGCTTAAAGACCGCCACGCGAGAGGCCGAATCGTTTTCCGCCATCTCCACCATCTCTTCCACCATTTTGATATTGAAGCGGCGGAACAGATCGGCGCGCTCGCGCGCCTCGTAGGCGCCGAGGCCGAGGGCCTCCAGCGCCATGCGCCCGGATTTCAGCGCCGCCTCGAAGGTTTCACGTTCGGGCGCCTCGACCCCGGCCTGGCGCAGCTGAATATAGTGATCGATATCGCGGGCCCGCGAGATAATTTGCAGATGCGGGAAGTGCTCTTTCGCCAGCTCAACCAGCTGCAGGCTGGCCTGCGGATCGTCGATGGCGTTGATCAGCACTTCCGCTTTTGCCGCTCCCGCCGACTCCAGCAGATCGGCCCGCGTCGCGTCGCCGTAGAACACCTTCATATCAAATTTGCGCAGCGTCTCAACGTGGTCGGGATCGTGGTCGAGGATGACCATCTTCACGCCGCCGGAGAGCAGCACGCGGCCGGCAATCTGCCCGTAGCGGCCAAAGCCGGCGACAATCACCCGCGGCTGCTCCTCATCAATCTCATCGGCCTCGCGCTCCTGGCCGGAGGATGATTTTTCCAGCCGGGTCAGCAGCACCAGCAGAATCGGCGTCGCCGCCATCGACAGCGCCACCGCCAGGGTCAGCGCCCTGGCCCACTCGCTATCCAGCACCTCGGCCATTTGCGCGGCGCCGAATACCACGAAGGCAAACTCGCTCCCCTGCCCCAGCAGCACCGCAAACCAGCGGCGCTGGGCGCGCGGTACGCCGAGCGGTTTCGCAATCAGCCACAGCATGACGCCTTTAATAACCAGGAAGCCGACCAGCAGAATCAAAATGCGCAGGGGATGACTCACAAGGGTGCCAAAATCTACCGACATCCCGACGCCAATAAAGAACAGCCCCAGCAGCAGGCCTTTGAACGGTTCAATATCGCTTTCCAGCGCGTGACGGTACTCAGAGCTGGCCAGCAGCACCCCGGCCAGGAAGGCGCCCATCGCCATCGATAGCCCGACCTCCTCCAGCAGCAGCCCAAAACCAAAGACCAGGAACAGGGCTACGGCGCTGAACACCTCCCGCAGGCCGGAGCGGGCAACGAAGCGCAGCACCGGCCGGGTCAGGTAGCGACCCAGCACCACCACCAGCGCCAGCGCACCCGCCACCTTTAGCGCCGACAGGGCGAACGCCCACAGCGTGGTGGAGCCGCCGCTGCTGGCGAGCAGCGGGATCATCGCCACCAGCGGGATAGCCGCGATATCCTGAAACAGCAGCACCGCAAAGGCGCTACGCCCCATTTGCGAAACCGTCAGGTTACGTTCATTCATGGCCTGCATCGCGATCGCCGTGGACGACAGCGCCAGCGTCATGCCGATAAGCTCCGCCACCTGCCAGCGCATGCCCAGCAGCATGCAGAACAGGCCAATCAGCGCCCCGCAGGCCACCATCTGCAGCGCCCCGCCGCCAAATACCGAGGCCCGCAGCTTCCACAGGCGCTGCGGGTCAAGCTCGAGACCGATAACGAACAACATCAGCACCACGCCGATTTCAGCGAAGTGGAGGATCGTCTCGGCGTCGGTCACCAGCTTCAGGCCCCACGGGCCGATAATACAGCCGGCGATCAAATATCCCAGCACCGAGCCGAGGCCAAGACGCACGGCAATCGGTACGATAAGCGCGGCAGAGCCGAGATAGATCAGCGCCTGTATCAGCGTATGGCTATCCATTGTGCGCCTCCTGCCATGCGATTAAGCGTTGTCGATAGTGGCGCGCCTGCGCCTGGAGGGTTTCATCGTCGCAGATAAAAGTGCAGTGCATCGCAAACGGCGGCAGCCACGTCATCCCGCAATACAGGCCGGTGGCCTGCAGCGGCTGGGCCAGCACCTCAAAACCGGGGAAGGAGCCAATATCGAAGTGGCTTTCGCCGCCGCCGGTGGTGACCGCCCACATCAGCGATTTACCGCGCAGCGCGATGCCGTTATGGCCGTAGGCCCAGCCGTGCGACAGCACCTTATCCATCCACAGCTTCAGCAGCGGCGGGACGCTGTACCACTGTAAGGGGTGCTGCCAGATAACCAGATCCGCGCGGGCCAGCGCCGCCTGTTCGGCGGCGACGTCGATATTAAAATCGGGGTAAAGTTGATAAAGAGAGCGTATTTCTACGCCGTCCAGCGTCCCTGCCTGCTCAAGCATCCGCTTATTCGCATGCGAGTGATGCGGATAGGGATGGGCATAAATTATCAGAATCATTGATTAGCCTGCGTTAACTCTTGTTGTAATCTGCAAGAGTGTAGTCAGTTAATCGAAACGCTTACAATGATAACTGTGATTTATGTCGCCTTAGCTTTACGCGTTCCGCGGCTGCTTGCCGACGCTGACCTCAGGCTCGCTGACGACAAGGTCGCAGCGTTTCGGCAGCAGGAAGGTCATGGTTCCGGCAATGAGTAACGATCCGGCAAGCGCGCAGACCGCCACGTTTTGCCCGTAGAAATAGATCATCACGCCTACCAGGTAGGGGCCGCAGAAGCCGCCGAGATTCCCGAGACCGTTAATCACCCCGCGCGCGCTGCCGGCCACTTCCGCTGAGGCAATCCGCCCCGGCATCGACCAGAACGGACTGGTGGCCGATTTAAGGAAGAAGCCGCAGATAACCAGCGCGATATAGGCGGCGACCACGTGGTCGCGCAGCACCACCGACGCCACCAGCGCCGCGGCGAAGCTGTAGAGCGAGAAGCGAACCCACAGCCGGCGCTTGCCGCTGCGATCGCTAAACAGTGAAATCACGTAGATCCCGGCGAGGGTGGCGACGAACGGCAGCACCGCCAGCAGGCCGACGCTGGCCATATTGCCGCCGGTCAGCCCTTTAAGAATGGTCGGCAGCCACAGGGTGTAGCCGTAATCGCCGGTCTGGTAGAAGAAGTTGAGGATCACCAGCTTCATCAGCCCGGAATTGCGGAACACGTCTTTTACCGGCGCGTTGCTCACCGCATCTTCAGCAAGTTTTGCCGCCCGCTCGGCGGCGAGGGTGGTGACCAGATAGTCGCGCTCCTTCTCCGGAAGCCAGCGGGCCTCTTCCGGACGGTCGCTAATCATGAACCACCACACCGCCAGCACCACCAGCGACAGCAGCCCTTCGATAATAAACAGCCAGCGCCAGTCGAGCGCGGCAATAATGGCGCCGGAGACCGGAGCGGTCAGCATGCCGCCCAGCGGAGCAAACATCATGACGAAGGCGTTGGCCCGGCCCAGCTCTTTTTCCGGGAACCAGTTGCTGACCATCGTCAGGACCACCGGCAGCATCCCGCCCTCGGAAACGCCGAGAATAAAGCGCAGAACCAGCAGCTGATATTCGTGGGTCACAAAGCCGGTCGCCACCGACACGATCGCCCAGGCCACCAGCGACCAGGCAATAAAACGTTTTCCGCTGCCGTTAACCGCAATCCGCCCACCGGGTATTTGCAGGAATAAATAGCCAATAAAAAATATACCGCTAGCAACGCCGGCCATCTGGCTGGTAATACCTAAATCCTCTTCCATGCCGCCGGGCAAAGCAAAACTAATATTAACCCGATCCATAAACGAAATAATACAGGCGATCAGCACCGGCGTAATAATACGCAGCCAGCGGGTGCCGGGAATTTTATCATTCATATTTCGCACTCTCTATGCAGAGGTTATCGTTGTCATTTAAGAACCTGTCCCACCAGGTTCTTATTGGCGCTGGGTATAAAAATAAGAGCGCTAATTAATAGCGTTAGGCAGCGGCTTGCCGGAAAAATAAGCGGCGACGTTAGCAAAAACCACGTCGCTCATTTTCTGGCGAGTTTCATGGGTTGCGCTGGCCACGTGCGGTTGCAGGACCACGTTGTCGAGCGCAATCAGTTCGGCGGGAACCCGCGGTTCATCCTCAAAAACGTCGAGAGCGGCCCCGGCGATAACACCGTCCTGTAACGCCTGAATCAGCGCCTTTTCATCGACCAGCGATCCGCGGGCGATGTTGATAAGCCACGCCCGTTTCGGCATCACGTTAAAGACCGAGGCATCGATAATCCCGCGGTTGGCTTCACCGCCGGAGGCGGCGATCACCAAAAAGTCGCTTTCATGGGCCAGGGTATGCAGGTCGGCGCACCACTGATAATCGAGTCCGGCAACCTGCTTACGGTCGGTATAGAGCACCTGCATATCAAAACCGCGGGCGCGGCGGGCAATGGCCTGGCCGATATTGCCCATCCCCAGAATGCCGATACGCTTGCCGCTGACCTGAGTTGCCAGCGGCAGGCCGCCGTTCAGCCAGCGGCCTTCACGCACAAAACGGTCGCCCTGACAGAGCTGGCGCGAGCCGGCAAGCAGCAGCCCCATCGCCAGATCGGCGACATCGTTGGTCAGCACGCCGGAGGTAATGGAGACGGCAATCTGCCGGGAGCGGACGTACTCTAAATCCACCGCGTCGGTGCCGACGCCGAAGATAGCAATCAGGCCAACGTGCGGCAGCAGCTCAAGCACCCCGTTCTGCACGCCGACGTCCCCGCGGGTCACCACGGCCGCCACGTTCTCCCCCTGCTCGCGCAAAAAGGCGATCGGATCTTCCTGCTCGTACAGGCGCAGCAGCGGGAATTCGGCGGCCAGCTGCGCCTGTAAGGTCTCAATAACGGGGGCGACTAAAAGGACGGATCGGGTAATAGCACTATTCATCGGATCACCTGTTTGAAGTTTCATAACGACTGTAGCCACTATCAAACGGGTTTTTGTCGCAGCATTTTGCGATCTGCATCACGCTGAATCGTGTTAAAAATAGCTGTTACACCGTCCGTGATCGATAAGACAAAACCCGCGGATTGCGGGCCTCGGGCGGATCGTACGTTAACTTTCTGCTAACACGGCGCCATCGCCACGCCGCAGGCGCTATATGGTCTCCCCCATCGACAGGCGATAGTGCAGATCGACCTTTTCGATGGTCGGCAGCCCTTTGATTTTTTTGATTAATATCTCGGTTGCCACCTTGCCCATTTCAAAGCGCGGCGTCAGGACGCTCGCCAGACGCGGGGAGATAATCTGGCCGATTTCCAGGCCATGAAAACCGGCTATCGCCAGCTCTTCCGGCACGTTGATACCTGATGCCAGGCACTCCTGTAACACGCCAACCGCCAGGTCGTCATTGGTGCACAGAATGCCGTCCATGCGGGCATACATCTGGCGCGCCAGGGTCATCATCCCGGTACCGATCGATACCGACGACACCTTGTTCGGCGCGATGCGCCCCACCGTCAGCCCGGCATTTTCCATCGCCTGGCAGTAGCCGGCGTAGCGCTGCTCGTCGCGCACGTCGGACATCGCGCCAAAATAGACGATCTGCCGTTTGCCGCTCGCCAGCAGCATATTGGTCATATCGAAACCGGCCTTGAAGTTGTCAAAGCCCACGTTGATACGCCCCGGGTTGTCGGTCAGGCCCATCACTTCCGCAACGGGAATTTTCGCCGCATTGAGGTACTTATCGGCCCGCAGGGTGTGAGCCGATTCGGTCAGCAGCAGGCCCTTGACGTTAAAGGCCAGCACGGCGGCTATCTGCTCCTCTTCGCGCTGGCGGTCATAATCATAGTTCACCACCAGCGTCTGATAGCCGTGCGCGGCGGTAACCGATTCAATACCGGCCAGCAGGTCGGCAAAGATTTGGTTATGAAAGGAGGGGATCAGTACGCCAATGCGCGGCACGACGACGCCGATCATCGCCGGGTTGTCGGGGTCGGGCTCGTAGCCAATTTCCGCAATCACGCTGGCGATGCGCTCCGCCGTCTCCGGTTTAACTTTATCCGGCGTCCGTAAATAGCGGCTGACGGTCATTTTGGTTACGCCAGCCAGCGCTGCAATATCATTGAGCGTTATGCGTTGTGCTTTCATCTACCTGCCCGTCAAATACGTCCACTGCATCAGGTTATTATGCCTGCCGATGAACAAAAAGAGAATCGAACCTCACTCTCGTTAACCCTTTGAGTAACGGTAATTTACGCCCGGCCTCACGTTTAATGTAACCCCTTTTCGTAACACCGTTTTGAGTGATCTCGATCACGGTTTTACCCGGCAAAAATCCGTGAGATAGAGCACAGGTTCTTCCGCTTTGCCTTTTCGTGAATCAGGAATAAAAGCGAACACCGTCATTTATATTCAGCCGTTAATCAGGATATCAAGATGAAAGATCTTTTCAGCTTACAGGGCAAACGAATTTTAATTACTGGCGCCGGACAAGGCATTGGTTTTGTCATGGCCCAGGGCCTTGCACAATATGGCGCAGAAATTATTATCAACGATATTTCTGCCCCCCGTGCAGATGATGCGGTCATGAAATTACGTGATGAAGGCGCCATCGCTCACGCGGCGGTATTTAATGTTACCGATGCTGATTCCGTCGAGCAGGCGATTGGTAAAATCGAAGAGGAAATTGGCGCTATCGATGTGTTATTTAATAATGCGGGCATTCAGCGGCGCCATCCGTTTACCGAATTTCCGCTGCAGGAATGGAACGATGTTATTTCCGTGAACCAAACCGCGGTATTTCTCGTCTCCCAGGCGGTGGCTAAGCGGATGGTCGCTCGCCAGCGCGGGAAAATCGTCAATATCTGCTCAATGCAGAGCGAGCTTGGTCGCGACACCATCACGCCGTACGCCGCCGCCAAAGGTGCGGTAAAAATGTTGACCCGCGGCATGTGCGTCGAACTGGCACGCTATAACGTCCAGGTCAACGGCATCGCGCCGGGCTACTTTAAAACCGCCATGACCCAGGCGCTGGTTGATGATAAAGCCTTCACCGACTGGCTGTGCAAGCGCACGCCGGCCGCCCGCTGGGGCGATCCGCAGGAGCTGGTTGGCGCCGCGGTGTTCCTGTCCTCTAAAGCCTCTGATTTCGTCAACGGCCATCTGCTGTTCGTCGACGGCGGTATGCTGGTTGCAGTCTAAGTAAGGAGCGCATTATGGCAGGGCAATGCATTATTTTGATGGGTGTCTCAGGCACCGGAAAGACCACCGTCGGCCAGGCGTTAGCCCAGGCGCTCGGCGCAAAATTTATCGACGGAGACGATCTTCATCCGCGGCAGAATATCGTCAAAATGGCCGCCAGCCAGCCGCTCAATGACGAAGACCGCGGGCCGTGGCTGGAGCGGATCGCGGACGTGATTTTTAGCCTTGAGCAGAAGAATGAGTCGGGCGTGCTGGTGTGCTCGGCCCTGAAGAAGCGCTACCGCGATCGGCTGCGCGAAGGCAGCGGCAACCTGCGCTTTCTGTGGCTGACCGGCGAGTACGAATGCATTCTGCAGCGGATGCAGCAGCGTAAGGGGCACTTTATGCCGGAGGCGCTGCTGCGCAGCCAGTTTGCCGCCCTGGAAGCGCCGGACGCCAGCGAGCGCGATATTTTAGCCGTTGATATTGCCCCCGACGTCGCCAGCATCGTGGCGCAGTCATTAAATTTACTTGAGCCTCAATCACTACAGGGAATGCCGGCATGATTATTGATACCTTAGCCGCCGCGGCCAAAAATACGTTCTATCCGTCGGTTATTCGCCAGGCGCTGCAGGCCGTCGCCCAGCAGGAGCCGCACTCCCTGCCGCCGGGGAAATATACGGTCGATGGCGATAACCTGTTTTTCACCGTCGTCGAAGGCCAGACGCGCCCGCTGGCGGAACAGCGCCCGGAATACCATCGTCAGTACATCGATATTCACATCGTGCTGGCAGGCGTTGAGATTATTGGGGCGGGGAATAAAGGGCTGACCATCACCGCGGACGGGCCGTTTAAGGACGCCCATGATATTGGCTTTTGCACCGGGATTAGCAGCGAAACGCTGATTCATTTACATCCTGAGGAGCTGGCGATTCTGTTTCCCGGCGAGCTTCATCGGCCGATGGGCGCCATGGATGCAGGCGCGCCGCTGCGTAAAATTATCGTCAAGATAGACCACGCCCTGCTGTAGAACCGGTCGCGATAACCGGCCCCGCACTCACCCTCGCGGGGCCATGGATAACGCTTAGTTATCCAGCTCGTCCATCGATTTCACCTGATCGCGATTGATCTGTTCGGTGCGGCCGGTTGCGGCATTTTTGTACGAGACCATGCCGGTATCGCTATCGACCTGCGGCTTGCCGTCGGTGACGATGGTTCTGCCATCGGTGGTTTTCAGCGACTGGTTTGATGAACACCCCGCCACAAACAACACCGCCGTCGCTGCCAGCGCGGATGCCACCAGAATTTTGTTCCGCATTGTATCCTCCTGTTTTTCCGTCAATGAGTATTGTTATCGTGCTAATTATAGTTAGCCCGAGCCGGGAGGCAGTTAAAAGCAGAACTCTCCGAAGATGGCCGACATAAAAAAACGGGCCGACGATAGCGTTAGCCCGTTTTGTTGCGCAGCCGGCAGCGCCGGCACGGCTTATTTTTTGATTTGCGCGTGCATTTCCTGAACCGAGGTCACCTTCTCCATGGCGTTGGCGTTCAGCGCCATCGCCGTGGCGAAGCCGCCGTTCAAGGTGGTGTCGTAGTGCACCTTGTACTGCAGGGCGCTGCGGCGAATCAGCTTGGAGTCTTCAATCGCCTGGCGGCCTTCGGTGGTGTTGATGATGTAGGTGTATTCGCCATTCTTGATGCGGTCCTGAATATGCGGACGACCTTCATGCACCTTGTTCACCAGACGCGGGTTGATCCCGGCTTCACCGAGGACAATCGCGGTCCCGTGGGTCGCATCCAGTTCGAAACCAAACTTCAGCAGCTTAGCCGCGAGGTCCACCACGCGCTCTTTGTCGCCTTCACGAACGGAGAGCAGCGCGCGGCCCTGTTTTTTCATCGTCGAGCTGCTGCCCAGCTGCGCCTTGGCGAACGCTTCCGCAAAGGTGCGGCCGACGCCCATCACTTCCCCGGTAGAGCGCATTTCTGGCCCTAACAGCGGGTCAACGCCCGGGAACTTGTTGAACGGCAGCACCACCTCTTTTACCGAGTAATACGGCGGGATAATCTCTTTGGTCACGCCCTGCTGCGCCAGCGTTTGGCCAGCCATTACGCGTGCCGCCACTTTCGCCAGCGGAACGCCGGTGGCCTTGGAGACAAAGGGGACGGTACGCGCCGCGCGCGGGTTCACTTCAATCAGATACACTTCGTTGTTTTTGACCGCGAACTGGACGTTCATCAGGCCGCGTACCTGCAGCTCGAAGGCCAGCTTCTGCACCTGCTCGCGCATCACGTTCTGGATGTCCTGGCTCAGGGTGTAGGCCGGCAGCGAGCATGCGGAGTCACCGGAGTGAACGCCGGCCTGCTCGATGTGCTCCATAATGCCGCCAATCAGCACCATCTCGCCGTCGCAGATAGCGTCAACGTCGACTTCTACCGCATCGTCAAGGAAACGGTCCAGCAGCACCGGCGCATCGTTAGAGACGCTTACCGCGGTCTGGAAGTAGCGACGCAGGTCGACTTCGTCGTAAACGATTTCCATCGCCCGACCGCCAAGAACGTAGGACGGACGCACCACCAGCGGGTAGCCAATCTCTTTGGCCTTCTCAACGGCCATCTCAATCGCGGTCACGGTGGCGTTCGCCGGCTGCTTCAGCTTCAGACGGTCAACCGCCTGCTGGAAACGCTCGCGGTCTTCCGCACGGTCAATCGCGTCCGGGCTGGTGCCGATAACCGGTACGCCGGCCGCTTCCAGCGCGCGCGCCAACTTCAGCGGAGTCTGGCCGCCGTACTGGACGATAACGCCCTTCGGCTTCTCGATACGCACGATTTCCAGCACGTCTTCGAGGGTTACCGGCTCAAAGTACAGGCGGTCGGAGGTGTCGTAGTCGGTGGAGACGGTTTCCGGGTTACAGTTAACCATAATGGTTTCGTAACCATCTTCGCGCAGCGCCAGCGAGGCGTGCACGCAGCAGTAATCGAACTCAATACCCTGGCCGATACGGTTCGGGCCGCCGCCAAGCACCATAATTTTATCGCGGTCAACCGACGGGTTCGCTTCACACTCGTCTTCATAGGTGGAGTACATGTAGGCGGTATCCGTTGCGAACTCCGCCGCGCAGGTATCCACGCGCTTGTAGACCGGGTGCAGGTTGTACTGGTCGCGCAGCTTGCGGATTTCCGCTTCGCGCACGCCCGCCAGCTTAGCCAGGCGCGCATCGGCAAAGCCTTTACGCTTCAGCATCCGCAGGAAGTCGGCGTCAAGGCCGTTGATGCCGGCCTCTTCCACTTTCTCTTCCAGGCGCACCAGCTCTTCAATCTGCATCAGGAACCAGCGATCGATGTTGGTCAGGTTGAAAACGCCGTCGACGGACAGGCCCGCGCGGAAGGCGTCGGCGATATACCAGATACGCTCGGCGCCGGCGTCTTTCAGCTCGCGGCGAATTTTGGTCAGCGCTTCCGGGTCGTCGAGGCTCACTTTAGGGTCAAAGCCGGTCGCGCCCACTTCCAGGCCGCGCAGCGCTTTCTGCAGCGACTCCTGCTGGGTGCGGCCAATCGCCATCACTTCGCCGACCGATTTCATCTGCGTGGTCAGGCGGTCGTTAGCGCCGACGAACTTCTCGAAGTTGAAGCGCGGGATCTTGGTGACGACGTAGTCGATAGAGGGTTCGAACGATGCCGGGGTACGGCCGCCGGTGATGTCGTTCATCAGCTCGTCAAGGGTGTAGCCCACCGCCAGCTTCGCCGCCACTTTGGCAATCGGGAAGCCGGTCGCTTTCGAGGCCAGCGCCGAAGAGCGCGATACGCGCGGGTTCATTTCGATAACAATCAGGCGACCGTCTTTCGGGTTCACCGAGAACTGAACGTTGGAGCCGCCGGTTTCCACGCCGATTTCGCGCAGCACCGCCATCGAGGCGTTACGCATCACCTGATACTCTTTATCGGTCAGGGTCTGCGCCGGAGCCACGGTGATGGAGTCGCCGGTGTGGATGCCCATCGCGTCGAAGTTTTCGATGGAGCAGACGATGATGCAGTTATCGTTCTTATCGCGCACCACTTCCATCTCGTACTCTTTCCAGCCGATCAGCGATTCATCGATCAGCAGTTCGTTGGTTGGAGAGAGATCGAGGCCGCGGGTACAAATTTCTTCAAACTCTTCGCGGTTATAGGCGATACCGCCGCCGGTTCCGCCCATGGTGAAGGAGGGACGGATGATGCACGGATAGCCCACGTCAGCGGCAACCGCCAGCGCTTCTTCCATGGTGTGCGCGATACCGGAACGCGCGGTGTCGAGGCCAATTTTTTTCATCGCCACGTCGAAGCGACGGCGGTCTTCCGCTTTATCAATCGCATCGGCGGTGGCGCCAATCATAGTCACGCCAAACTCTTCCAGCACGCCCTGACGTTCGAGCTCCAGCGCGCAGTTCAGCGCGGTCTGGCCGCCCATGGTCGGCAGCACGGCGTCCGGACGCTCTTTTTCGATAATTTTGCGTACCACTTCCCAGTGGATCGGCTCAATATAGGTGGCATCGGCCATTTCCGGGTCGGTCATGATGGTGGCCGGGTTAGAGTTCACCAGAATGACGCGGTAACCCTCTTCGCGCAGGGCCTTACAGGCCTGGGCGCCAGAGTAGTCAAATTCACAAGCCTGGCCGATAACGATCGGGCCAGCGCCAAGAATCAGGATGCTTTTTATGTCTGTACGTTTTGGCATGGCTTTTTTCTCCTGATTATTTCGCTGACTGGCGGTACTGCTCAATTAACTCGATGAAATGGTCGAACAACGGCGCGGCATCGTGCGGGCCTGGGCTCGCCTCCGGGTGTCCCTGGAAGCTGAAGGCCGGCTTATCGGTGCGGTGAATGCCCTGCAGCGTGCCGTCGAACAGCGACTTGTGGGTCACCCGCAGGTTAGCCGGCATGGAGGCTTCGTCTACCGCAAAACCGTGGTTCTGCGCGGTAATCATCACCACGTTATTATCAATATCTTTAACCGGGTGGTTGCCGCCGTGGTGGCCGAACTTCATCTTAACGGTCTTCGCTCCGCTCGCCAGCGCCAGCAGCTGATGGCCGAGGCAGATGCCGAATACCGGAATATCGGTGGTGAGGAATTGCTCAATGGCCTCAATCGCATAGTCGCACGGCGCCGGGTCACCGGGGCCGTTGGAGAGGAAGATGCCGTCCGGATTCATTTTCAGCACCTCTTCCGCAGAGGTTTTTGCCGGCACGACCGTCAGGCGGCAGCCGCGGTCCACCAGCATGCGCAGGATGTTGCGCTTAGCGCCGAAATCATAGGCCACTACGTGGAACGGCAGCTCGCTTTCCGCCTTCGCTTCCGGCAGGTCGCCCTCCAGAGTCCAGCTACCCTGCGTCCAGCCGTAGGTTTCTGAGGTGGTGACTTCCTTCGCCAGATCCATCCCGTTGAGGCCCGGGAATGCTTTTGCCTTTTCCAGCGCCAGCTGCGCATCGAGGCTATCGCCAACGATGATGCAGCCGTTCTGCGCGCCTTTTTCACGCAGCAGGCGGGTCAGCTTACGGGTATCGATATCGGCAATCGCCACGATGTTATGGCGCTTGAGGTAAGAAGAGAGGTCTTCGGTATTACGGAAGTTGCTGGCAATCAGCGGCAGGTCGCGAATAACCAGACCCTGAGCATGTACCTGGGAAGACTCTTCGTCGGCGGCGTTGGTGCCGACGTTACCGATATGGGGATAAGTAAGAGTGACAATTTGGCGGGAATAGGAAGGATCAGTGAGGATTTCTTGATAACCGGTCATTGAAGTATTGAAAACGACTTCCCCAACCGCCGTGCCCGTTGCCCCGATGGCCCGACCGTGAAACTGGGTTCCGTCTTCCAGAACCAATAGCGCTGACTTAATCAAAACACCCTCCAGAGAATATTCACTCACTTTATTTGCATATTAATGCATTCGCGTAGCATGAATCAATGCAAATTTGCTTACCTATGGATTTCTGGCAAACGGCGGCATTCTGGAGAGATGTCGGGCAAAAGTCAACTTAAAGCGCATATTTTTAATATCATTTTACGCCACTGGCCCATTAGCGCTGCTTTAGCAGCTAAAAAGATCAACAAAGTAGCGTTAGAAAACGCTTGCGCAGCGTCTGGGTTGTAAAACATGGCTTATTAATGTGAAAAAGTAGACCGGATGGTCAAAATTTACATAAAAATAACAGAAACAAGGAGGATAAGCGTCAATTATATAAATTCTAATTAAAAATAGATAAAAACTGGCTGAAAATAAAAAGGGCAATAAAACATTGCCCTCTGCAATCAATTACTTATTGAATGCCATAACCACATCACGATGGGTAATAAATCTTATAAAGCGTTCAAATCAAGGACATCTCGCATATCAAAGAGGCCACTTTTCTTGCCCTTCAGCCACAATGCCGAGCGAACCGCACCGTTGGCAAACGTCATTCGGCTTGAGGCTTTATGGGTGATCTCGATTCGCTCGCCAATATCGGCGAACATCGCCGTATGTTCGCCGACGATATCCCCCGCGCGTACCGTGGCAAAGCCGATCGTTCCCGGAACGCGTTCGCCGGTATAACCTTCGCGACTGTAGACCGCGCAATCTTTCAGATCTTTGTTTAGCGCACCGGCAATCGCCTCGCCCATCGCCAGCGCGGTACCCGACGGGGCATCCACTTTATGGCGGTGATGCGCTTCGATAATTTCAATATCAGTGTAGTCGCCCATCACCTTCGCCGCCTTTTCCAGCAGCTTGAGCATGACGTTAACGCCGACGCTGAAGTTAGCCGCGAAGACGATAGCAATCTCCTGCGCCGCATCGCGAATGGCCTGTTTTCCGGCGTCATCAAAACCGGTGGTGCCGATCACCATCCCTTTACCGTGCTCGCGGCAGAATGCGAGGTGGGCCAGCGTCCCTTCCGGACGGGTGAAATCGATCAGCACGTCAAAACTCTCTTTCACCGCCGTCAGGCTGCTTTGCACCGTGACGCCCATCTTGCCCGCGCCCGCCAGCTCACCGGCGTCGCTGCCGATCAGGGAGGAGCCATCGCGCTCCAGCGCCGCGCCAAGCGCCACGCCGTCCATCTGCTGTACCGCCTGGATTAACTGGCGTCCCATCCGGCCGCCCGCGCCGGCGATGGCCACGCGGATTTGTGCATCATGCATAGCTATTCTCTTTTGTTAACTTTACGTAAATTGTTTTCAGAGTAACCAGCCCATCGATGGGCCGCTACTCAAAAACGCCGATAATTAGAAATTTATGACAAACCGCGGTCGATATCAGTAAAAACTATATGTTTGTCATCGCCCGCTGCAACGATATCGTCTGGCGAAGCGCCGTTCCCCCAGCAGATAGCGCGCGACATGCGCCGCTAATGGCCTGATATCGCTGATTCTTCCCGGCGAAACCCGCATGATTCACGGATGACCAGCGCCGGCGGCAGGATGATCCGTTTCGGCGGCTCATCGTTACCCTGAATACGGCTATACAGCAGCTCCCCCGCTTTACGGCCGATCTCTTTTGCCGCTACCGATACGGTGGTCAGCGCCGGCTGAACCAGCGCCGCTTCGGTAATATCATCGAAGCCCACCAGCGCAAAATCCCGCCCCGGCTCCCGGCCCGTTTTGCGCAGCGCCTGCATCACCCCCAGCGCCACAATATCCTGATAGCAGACCGCCGCCGTGATCTCCGGATAGCGGGAGAGCAGCACTTCCGCCACCTTTGCGCCGTCGATCTGGCTGGCCTGCGCGGTCACAATCCACTGCGAATTCGGCGAAATCCCACTTTCCAGCAGCGTGCTGGTAAAGCCGCCAATACGCTGCGCCCGGGTGCCTGAGCTCGGGCTGCCGCCGATAAAGGCAATATTCTGATGGCCCATTTTCAGCAGGTGTCGCGTCGCCATCTGGGTACCGAGGAAGTTGTCGGTGCCGACGAAATCAAAATCCGGATCGCTGAGCGGGCGAACCACCATAATGGCCGGAATATTGCGCCGCTTCAGGGCCTCAAAAAATGAGGCCGGCGTCTCCCGCGCGGCGCACAGCACCATGCCGCAGGCATTATTGCGCATCAGCGAATCGACAAATTTTTGCTGGCGTTCGCCGGACTCTTCGCTGTTAGCCAGAAACAGCAGCAGATCGTGCCGCTCCATCTCATGGCTCAGCCCCGCCGTCATCTCGCCGTAAAAGGGGTTGGTAATATCGTGCAGCAGCAGCCCGACCTGATTGCTGCTGCGATTGCGCAGATTGGCGGCGGTCTGATTGTAAACATAGCCCGCGTCATCCAGCGCCTTCAGTACCCTTTCGCGCGTGGCCTGTGAAATCCGTCCCCGGTTACGCAGCACCATCGAGACGGTCGCCGTTGATACCCCTGCTCTCTCTGCCACCTGCGCCAGCGTCACTGTCGTCATCATCCCTCCCGTTTATTCGCCTCAGGTTAATCGAATAACCTAAATTTTGGTTTTTTCCCTGTGACTGCCTTCACATTAAAGGCCACTTCACCCCCTGACTTGTCGATTATGGCGGGTTAATCGCGTTAACCACGCTGTCAAAACAAGGTTAATCGATTAATCTTCATTTAGCCAATATGGAGAATGAAAATGCACACCACCTATAACAAATACCCTGAGGTTGCGGTTCGGGGCTATGACGACCACGCCTGCCGGGGCTGGGAGTCCATCCGTGCCGCGCTTAGCGCCAGAGCCTCGACGGCCGCGAAAACCGTGCTGGTTATCGACTGCTATCCGGGCGTGCGGCTGGAAGAGCTGGAACAGCATCTGCTGCCGGCGCTCGGCGCCGCGCTGAGCCTTAACGTCGAATCTGCCCGCCGCGACGAGCAGGCCATCCACACTCTGCTGGCGCGCAATCTTACCGACGACCGCGTGTTTGGCGTGCTCTCCTGCCACCATCTTGAGGAGTTTTTTGATCCCAATAAGCTGGAGCAGCTGCGCCAGCAGGTTACCGCTGAAGCCGGGGGCGTGGTGGTCATCTACGGGCCAGGCGCGGCGCTGGTTCATCCCGGCGATCTGCTGGTGTACGCCGACATGCCGCGCTGGGAGATCCAGCAGCGCATGCGCCACAGCGGCCTGGGGAACTGGGGCGCGGATAACCAGGATGAAGATATCCTCCGCCGCTACAAGCGCGCCTTTTTCATTGAGTGGCGCGTCTTCGATCGCCATAAGGTACCGCTGCTCAAGCGCGCCGATTTTTTACTCGATACCACGGTAAAAGAGGCTCCGGCCCTGGTCAGCGGCGAAGCGCTGCGCGCCGGGCTGCAGCAGACCACCGCTCAACCGTTCCGCGTCGCCCCCTTCTTCGATCCCGGCGTCTGGGGCGGCCAGTGGATGAAGCAACGATTCGATCTCGATCCTACGGCCGCCAACTACGCGTGGTGTTTTGATTGCGTGCCCGAGGAAAACAGCCTGTTACTGCGTTTTGGTGACGTACGGATCGAGATCCCCTCTCAGGACCTGGTGTTGCTGCACCCCCGCGCGCTGCTGGGTGAAAAAGTCCACGCCCGCTTCGGCGCCGAGTTCCCGATCCGTTTCGATTTTCTCGACACTATCGGCGGGCAAAACCTGAGTTTCCAGGTTCATCCGGTAACCGAATATATCCAGCAGCAGTTTGGCATGCACTACACCCAGGATGAGAGCTACTACATCCTCGAGGCGGAGCCGGAAGCCGTCGTCTATCTGGGGACGAAAACGGGGATCGAACCGCAGGAGATGCTCGCCGATCTGCAGGCCGCCGGCCGCGGCGAGAAGGCCTTTGACGATCGGCGTTTCGTTAACCAAATCCCGGCGCGCAAGCACGATCACTTTCTTATCCCTGCCGGTACGGTGCACTGCTCGGGAAGCGGCACGATGGTGCTCGAAATCAGCGCGACGCCGTATATCTTCACCTTCAAGCTCTGGGATTGGGGGCGTTTAGGTTTAGACGGACGGCCTCGCCCGGTGCATCTGCAGCACGGCGAACAGGTCATCGACTGGCAGCGCGATACCCAATGGGTCAACGACAACCTGGTTAACCGCATTGAGCCCTTTGCCGAAGGCGAAGGCTGGCGGGAGGAGCGCACGGGCATGCACGAGCGCGAGTTTATTGAAACCCGCCGCCACTGGTTCAGCGCGCCGGTCACGCACCATACCCACGGCGGGGTTAACGTTCTGAACCTGGTGGAGGGCGCGGAAGCCGTAGTCGATAGCCCGAGCGGCGCCTTTGCCCCCTTCAGCGTGCGCTACGCCGAGACCTTCATCGTTCCGGCCGCCGTCGGGGAGTACCGCATTTCGCCGGCGGGTCAGGGCATCGGACAGCAGCTGGCCACCATCAAAGCCTGGGTAAGAGGATAAGAAATGATTAACGTTATTGTTGCCACTCACGGCCCGCTGGCTGACGCCCTGCTGGCCAGCGGGCGGATGGTGTACGGCGAGCTGCCCTATATCTCCACCGTCACCCTCGACGAGCAGGCGGGCATTGAGGGCTTTAAGCAGGATTTTTCCCGCGCGCTGGAGTGGGCCGGACGGCAGGCCGACGGCGTACTGGTGCTGTGCGATATGCAAAGCGGAACGCCGTGGAACGTCGCCTGCCTGCACGCCTTCGCTGCGCAAACAGCGCCCCCCGTCGCCGTGCTGGCGGGGGTGAATTTCCCGATGCTGCTGCAGTGTGAAGAGATTCTCCACCTGAAGGATGTCCACGCCGCTGCCGAACGGCTGCTGGCGTTAACCGTACCCACCCTGATTAAAGCCAACCCGGTTTTAGCCGTTCAGCCAGATGATTTTTAGAGGAAAACGCTTATGAGTATCTCTTTTGTACGTATTGACGACCGGGTGATCCATGGGCAGCTCGTGACGCGCTGGGCCAAAGAGCTGCCCTGCGACGGCATCGTAGCGATTGACGACGCCGTCGCGGCCGACCCGCTGCTCTCATCGGTGATGAAAGGCGCCGTGCAGGACCTCAAGGTCTGGCTGTTCGACACCGCCACGGCCATTGAAAAACTACCCAAAGTCATCGCCAGCGAGAAACGCTATTTCGTGATAGGCAAATCCCCGGTCACCTTACAGCGCCTGGAAGCGGCGGGGATCAGCCTGAAAAATGCCAACGGCAAAATCAACGTTGGCCCGATGAGCGCCCGCGCCGACACCACCACCATTGGGCCAAATCAGTCGGTTAATGCCGCCGAGATCGCCGCCTTCGACTGGCTGGTGCAGCGCGGGCATCACGTTGAATTCCGTCTGGTGCCGGATGCCGGCTGCTACAGCTGGCAGGACGCGCGGCAGAAGCTGAAATAAGGAGCGGATGATGATTATCGAAGCGACGCTGATTGGCATTCTTTGCTACCTGGGGGCCCTCAGCAGCCCCTGGCTTTTAGGCCTGACCGGCGGCTGGTATCTGATTAGCCGGCCGCTGGTCTCCGGCATGCTGGTCGGCCTGATTCTGGGCGACCTGAAGACCGGGATCTTGATAGGCGTTGCGGTCCAGGCGGTGTATATCGCCATGGTGACGCCGGGCGGCTCGATGCCCGCCGACCTTAACTTCGTCGCCTGGCCGGCGATTGCGCTGGGGATTTTATCGGGTAAGGGACCGGAGGTCGCGGTGGCGCTGGCGGCGACTATCGGAATCGCCGGCACGATTTTGTTCAACGCGATGATGGTGCTGAACTCCTTCTGGAACCATCGCGCCGACGTGGCGCTGGATCGCGGCGATGAGCGCGGCCTTTATCTGAACAGCGCCATCTGGCCGCAGGTCAGTAACTTCGTGCTGCGCTTTGTTCCCACCTTTATTGCGGTCTATTTTGGCGCCCAGTACATCAGCGGCTTTATGGACAGCCTGCCGAGAATCGTGCTCTCCACGATGAACGTGCTCGGCGGCATTCTGCCGGCGGTGGGGATCGCGATTCTGCTTAAACAGATCATCAAGAACTACAGCATGCTGATCTATTTTCTCGTCGGCTTCGTCTGCATCGTCTTTTTAAAGCTCAATATGGTCGCGCTGGTGATTGTGGGCTCGCTGCTGGCGCTGATCCACTACAACTATAAGCCGGAACCGCAGCAGGCCGCGGGCAACAGGCCGGCCGTCGATGATGAGGATGAATTCTGATGGAAGAACGTACCCTGAACCGTAAAGATCTGCGCCGCTGCTGGCGGGCGTGGATGATGCACAACCTCTCGTCGATGAGCTTTGAGCGCCTGGAGTCGTTCGGCTTCTGCCTGAGCATGCTGCCGGTGGCGAAAAAGCTCTATCCCGACGCGGCCCAGCGCACGGAAATGCTGCGCCGCCACGCCTCTTTCTACAACACCGAGCCGCAGATCGGCGCGATCGTCAACGGAATGGTGCTCGGGCTGGAAGAGAAAAAGGCCAACGGCGAGCCCATCGACGGTGAGACGATCAACACCCTGAAGGTTGGCCTGATGGGACCGATCGCCGGGATCGGCGACTCGATGATCCCGGGGATGCTGATCCCTATCCTGCTGAGCATCGGTATGGCACTGGCGGCTGGCGGCAACGTCCTTGGGCCGCTGTTCTATATCGTCGCCTGGCTGGCGATTATTATCCCCGGCTCGTGGTTCCTGTTTTTAAAGGGCTACAAAATGGGCTCAGGCTCGGTGGAGATGCTGGTCAGCAGCCGCTCCACCCGCCTGCGCGAGGCCCTGTCGCTGCTCGGCGTCTTCGTGATGGGCGGCGTCGCGGCGAGCTACGTGAAGCTGGGAACCGGGCTGGAGTTCATTACCCGCGACGGCGTCAATATCCACGTCCAGCAGATGCTGGACGGCATATTCCCGCAGCTCCTGCCGCTGGTGGTGGTGCTGGGGACCTGGTACCTCATGGCGAAGCGCGGCGTTTCGCCGGTGAAGGCGATGGTCATGCTGCTGCTGCTGGCCGCGGCGGGCGTCGCCAGCGGTCTGTTTGCCGGCTAGCCGCGAAGAATACCCCGGTTCGCAAACCGGGGCGCCACCTTAGCCGTTATTCTCGCAACCGGGGCATCGCCCCGGTTTTTTTATGGATGGAAGTTGTGCCACAGCTCCGCCGTCCTGTCCGGGCTGGAGATAAACTGCAGGCGGGCGGGATCGTCGATAAACTGCTGATAAATCGGCGCGGAGGTGAGGCCAAACTCAACGTACCGGCGCGGCGTAATCGCCTGCAGGCGGCCGGGAAGATAGCGTGAATTGTGCTGCCAGACGACGTGGTTATCCTGCAGCAGCGGGTACCACGCCAGCCCCTTATACGCCCGCACGGCATCATATTCAAACCCGTACTCCCGATCGCACCAGGCGCCGAAGGTGAGCGGCACCTCGGGATCGGCGGAAATCGTCGCGTGCCCCCAGCCCGGCGGCACCAGCACCTTATCGCCGGGTTCGGCAATCACCGCAAAGCAGCGGCCGGGGTCGTCTTCCACCCGCTCCTGCATATAGATAATCGCCTTCCCCTGCCAGATTTCATACAGCTCCGGCGGCGACCAGCCGCTGTGCTGGCTGATGCGGTGGATATGGCCCTGGCTGCGCACCGGCTCTTCCCCCAGCCTTCCGGCGGCGTAGGTCACGACGCCAAACAGCAGCATGCGTTTTTTTAGCTCATCGCGATCCTGCATGCGCGCCACGTCCATGGCGATCGCGTAGACCTCGTCCGGCCCTTCGCAGTGCGGATCGCGCAGCGAGGCGCGGATCTGATCGAGACGACGGATCTCCGGCATCGGTCCGGTCACGTCATTGCCGTAGCCGAAACCAAGCGGGCGCTGGTGAATGGTCATATCCAGGCCCCAGGCGCGAGCGGAATCAGCCATTCTGCACCTCCTTTGCCTGAATCCTCCGGTTCTCCTCGACGACCCGCAGCCTGAAGCCGCCGTCCAGCGCCGCATAATCATGTCCCGCAGCGGCGGGCCACACCGCCAGCGCCGATAGCGTGTCGGCGCCGGTGTTAATTAAGCGGTGGGCGGTATAGCCGGGGATAACGTGCACCGAGCCGGCGAAAACCTGCTCCAGACGGGTTTCCCCGCGCTCGTTTTGCAGCAGCAGCAGGCCGCTGCCGCGCAGGCCGAAGTAGACTTCGCCCTGCTCACGGCGGGCGTGAAAGTGCCCGCGGGTCATAAAAAACTCATCCCCGACCTTGCCGGGATAGAGGTGGGTGACGCCGGTATAGAGCTCGCCCGGTGCGGAGGAGGTATCGAGCATTTCAACCTCGTATACCACCCGGTCGCCCGCCATGGTCAGACGGGTTCGCTCATCGGCAAAAACGCCGTGCAGATCCGCAATACGAGTCGACTTGCGCAGCAGCGGACCGTCGGAAAACAGGCCGCTGGCCCACGCCACCTGAGGTGGCTGGAAAAAGATAGCATTCATATTGGTCTCCGGCCCAAGGAGAACAGCAGAATCAGCTTAGCAGATTAATCGATTAACCCAAGAGCGGACGGATGACTTTGTAGCGCACGTCACAGGCGGGCTTCAAAGGCGCCTTCACGCCAGCGTGTAGCTCACGATCAGCTGACCCTTTTTCATTTTCACCTGGGTTATCACCACCTCGCCCAGCTCAGAAAGGCTGGCAACGTGGGTTCCGCCGCAGGGATAATCAGGCAGCGAACCAAACCCTACCCTGCGCAGCCCGTCGGCCACGTAGATATGGCGCGGCAGGTTTTCCGCCCGCCAGGCGGCAACTTTAGCCTGCAGCGCGCCGGCCTCCGGCAGGGCCGCGTTAGCGCCTGAGGTAAAGGTAATTCGCCCCTCTCCTGGCCAGTGATGGGCCTTCGTCGGCTGCCAGCCGCACTGCTCTCCCGCGAGGCCAATCAGGTGGCCCGCCGAGTGCAGGCGGGCATGCTGCCGCCGCGCCGCGCCATCAATGCGGATCGTCACCTCGCCCGGGGCCAGCGGCTGCGGGACAAGGTGCAGAATGCTGTTGCCAAACGCCGTTACCCCTTCGACGGCGATATCCGCTATCCAGCCGCGATCCGCCGGCTGCCCGCCGCCCTGCGGATGAAACAGCGTTTGGTCCAGCTCGATTGCGTAGCGGCCATCGGCCTGCTCTACGCAGCTCACCACCCGCGCGCGCCCTTCGGTGGCATCGCTGGTGTAATAAAGACGTTCGGTCATGGTTGTTCTCCTCTCTTTACGCACAGTATATTGATAATACGCACAGCGATAATCCCGTCCCGTGTCAATGCACCTTTGCCTGGAGAGCACAAATGAACTTAAGCTTACTTCCCGATTTGGCCCTCTTCGTGCAAATCGTCGAGCAGGGCAGCTTTTCCGCGGTCGCCCGGCTTACGGGGACCACGCCCTCGGCGGTCAGCCGCAGCGTCTCGCGCCTTGAGCGGGAGATGGGCAGCAAGCTGCTGCACCGCTCCACGCGCAAACTTCGCCTGAGCGATGCCGGCAAGACGGTTTACGCCCATGCGCTGGAGATGCTGGAATCCGCGCGCCTGGCGATGGATGCGGCCGGCAGCGCCCAGCAGGTGGCGCAGGGCAAGCTGACGCTCAGCGTGCCGAAGGCCGTCGGGCGGTTTGTTATCCATCCGCTAATGAGCGAGTTTCTCGCCCGCTTTCCGCAGGTTGACGTCTGCCTGCGTCTCGAAGATCGCTATCTTGACCTGATTGACGACGGGATCGATCTGGCGCTGCGCATCACCCATTCTCCCTCGCCGGGGCTGCACGGCAAGCCGCTGATGCCGGTCAGCCACGTCATCTGCGCCACCCCGCACTATTTACGCCAGCACGGCGCGCCGCAAAATCCGCAGGATCTGCGCGACCATAGCTGCATCAGCCTCGGCGAAACGCCCGCCGATGCGCGCTGGAAATTTCGTCGTGAAGGCAAAACGGAAATCGTACAGACCCGAGGGCGCTACGCGGCCAACCACACCGCCGTGCGGCTGGATGCGGTGAAGCAGGATTTAGGCATTGGCAGCCTGCCGCTGTTTACCGCCCGCGAAGCGCTGGAGCGCGGGGAGATCGTCCTGGTGCTGGCGGAATGGGAGTTTATCAGCAGCTACTCCGGCGAGCTGTGGCTGCTGTGGGCGGGAAATAAGCATATGCCCGCCAGGATGCGGGCCATGATTGACTATCTTAGCGAGAAAATTTATCGCCGCTAAAGGACCTATGGCGCCAGCGCCAGAACCTCCGCGACCCAACGCTGGAAGCCTGCGACGTCCAGATCCAGCGCCACGCTGGCGTTCGCCGGCTGACCAAGGCGGCCTTCGATGTCCACGACCGTGGTGCCCGCCGTCCAGCGCCCCTGCGTTTCGACCGCCACAAAGCACGATTTAAGGGTAAACAGCTCGGGACGAACCAGCCAGGCGATCGCGCACAGGTCATGCATGCGCAGCCCGCTCTCCATGCTGCCGCTGCGGTAGTGGCTGAACAGCGCGTGGAGCATTTTGCCGGTCCTGTTGAGCGTCGGCACCGTG